>NZ_JBEOVY010000024.1:0-36752 GCF_040295745.1 Saccharopolyspora sp. NPDC002686 | reverse complement strand
CGACTCACCCGAGTACGTGCACAACTCAGCTGCTCCGGATTTCGCCGAACTGGTCAAAATGGATCAATGCCGCAATCTCGCACAACTCGGCGGTTGGCAAGCCGGTCGGTGTGCTGCGCACCCACGAGTGGGCGCCGCGGGTCCTCATCGCCAACTCCAACCTGGTCGGCGACTGGGCGAACTGGGAGGAGTTCCGCCGACTCGACTCGCTGGGCCTGACCATGTACGGCCAGATGACCGCCGGGTCGTGGATCTACATCGGCAGCCAGGGCATCCTGCAGGGCACCTACGAGACCTTCGGCGCGGTCGCCCGCAAGCGCTTCAACGGCACCCTCGCCGGCACCATCACCCTGACCGCCGGCCTCGGCGGCATGGGCGGCGCCCAGCCGCTCGCGGTGACCATGAACGAGGGCGTGGCGATCTGCGTCGAGTGCGACCCCTCGCGCATCGAGCGCCGCATCAAGCACCGCTACCTCGACGTCCGCGCCGACAGCATCGACGAGGCCCTGCGCCTGGCCACCGAGGCCCGCGACGCGCGCAAGCCGCTGTCGATCGGCCTGGTGGGCAACGCCGCCGAGGTGTTCCCGCAGCTGCTGGAGATGGACGCGCCGATCGACATCGTCACCGACCAGACCTCGGCGCACGACCCGCTGTCCTACCTGCCGGTGGGCGTGAGCATCGAGGAGTGGGCGGAGCAGGCCGAGAAGGACCCGGCCGACTTCACCGAGCGGTCCCGCAAGGCGATGGCCGCCCAGGTCGAGGCCATGGTCGGCTTCCTGGACAAGGGCATCGAGGTCTTCGACTACGGCAACTCGATCCGCGACGAGGCCCGCAAGGCCGGCTTCGACCGGGCCTTCGACTTCCCCGGCTTCGTGCCCGCGCACATCCGTCCGCTGTTCGAGGAGGGCCTCGGCCCGTTCCGCTGGGCCGCGCTGTCCGGTGACCCGGAGGACATCGCCAAGACCGACAAGGCGATCATGGAGCTGTTCCCGGAGAACGAGCACCTGCACCGCTGGCTGAAGATGGCCGGCGAGAAGGTCGCCTTCGAGGGCCTGCCCGCCCGCATCTGCTGGCTGGGCTACGGCGAGCGCCACCTCGCCGGTCTGAAGTTCAACGAGATGGTCGCCAACGGCGAGCTGTCCGCGCCGATCGCCATCGGCCGCGACCACCTCGACTCCGGTTCGGTCGCCTCCCCGTACCGCGAGACCGAGTCCATGCTGGACGGTTCCGACGCGATCGCCGACTGGCCGCTGCTGAACGCGCTGGTCAACACCGCCTCGGGTGCCTCATGGGTGTCGATCCACCACGGTGGCGGCGTCGGCATGGGTCGTTCGATCCACGCCGGTCAGGTCTGCATCGCCGACGGCACCGAGCTGGCCGCGGAGAAGCTCGCGCGAGTGCTCACCAACGACCCGGGCATGGGCGTGCTGCGCCACGTCGACGCCGGGTACGAGTACGCGACCTCGGTCGCCAAGGAGCGCGGCGTGCGGGTCCCGATGCTGGACTCCTGATCGGTCGGTCCCGGAAGGCCTTGCCGGTCAAGGCCTTCCGGGTCGCACCGGCCATACTGGACGTCCAGCCGCTCGATCCCCCTGGCCGTGGCGCTCACCCCGCCGCGCAAGCCGACCGCGGGATCGACTACCTAGGAGTGGAAGAGATGGGTGAGGTGGTGAACCGCGCACCGCAGCGCTGGAGCGGTCGCGACGACGGGCCTGGTCCGGAGCACCTCCGGTGGCACCACGTCGTGTCCGGCGACGGTTCCGCGGACATCGCGTTCGTCGGGTTCCGCAGCGACGAGGGGGTCCGCCGCAACAAGGGCCGCCAGGGCGCCGCGGACGGTCCGCGAGCCCTCCGCGAGGCGCTGGGCTCGATGGCCCTGCCCGCGCCGCTGGAGGCAGTGGACGTCGGCGACGTGGAGGTCGTCGGGAACGCGTTGGAGGAAGGCCAGCAGCAGCTCGGCGAGGTGCTCACCAAGCTGATCGACGACGGCCGACTGGTCGTCGTGTTCGGCGGTGGCCACGAGATCGCCTACGGCAGCTACCTCGGCATCGCCGGATCGGAGCGGGTGCGCTCCGGGGCGAAGCTCGGCGTGCTCAACCTCGACGCCCACTTCGACCTCCGCGCGGACGCGACCCCGAGCTCCGGCACGCCGTTCCGGCAGATGGCCGAGCAGGAGCGGGAGCGCGGCGCCGACCTGCACTACGCGGTGCTGGGCATCAGCCAGCCGAGCAACACCCGGACCCTGTTCGACACCGCCGACGAGCTGGGCGTGTCCTACCTGCTCGACGAGGACTGCGGCCCGGCGAACCGCGACGCCGTCGACGAGTTCGTGGACCGGTTCCTGGCCGGCTGCGACGTGGTCTACCTGACGATCGACCTGGACGTGCTGCCCGCGGCTGTCGCCCCGGGCGTGAGCGCGCCGGCCGCTTACGGCGTGCCGCTGGAAACCATCCAGCACGTGTGCGACCGAGTAGCGGCCAGCGGCAAGCTGGCGCTGTGCGACGTCGCCGAGCTCAACCCCGAGCTCGACGTCGACAACCGCACCGCCCGCACGGCCGCCCGACTGCTGCACCGGATCACCACCAAGCACACCCGCTAGGGGAAAGCCATGCCCGAGCACGAATCGACCCGTGAGATCACTGACGACGTCTTCGCGGACATGCTCGAAGAGGAACAGGGCACGATCCACCGCGGACTCGAGTAGTCCACCGACCGCTGTTCCGCCTCGTCCCGCGCCGTCTTCACCGAGCTGCCCCGGTGAAGACGGCGCGCGGCCTTGTTGACCACCGGGTCGATGGTTTGCGAGTAGAACTGTCCACAAGGGATGGTGTCCGTGCTGGGCGGCCCTCCAAGTGCCGCCCGCCACGAAGTCCTAGCAGCGGTTGCCGGAGTGCTCCCGCTAGATCCGCTCGGTCGACCGGGCGCGCCGGAACTCGCTCGGGTTGACGCCCCGGACCCGTTTGAACGCTGCGCTGAACCCGAACGGGTCCGCGTATCCCACGCTGCGGGCGATGTGCGCGACGGTTGCGGCGTCCTGTTCGACGAGCAGGTCTGCGGCGAGCGTCATGCGCCAGTGGGTCAGATAGGTCAGCGGTGGTTGGCCGACCAGGTCGGTGAACCGCTTGGCCAGCGTCGAACGCGATACCCCGGTGCGCTCGGCCAGCGCGGCGACCGTCCACGGTGCCGCCGGCTCGGCGTGCAGCAGGCGCAGCGCGTCGCCGACCACCGGGTCCCGCTGGGCGGACCACCAGGCCGGGGGTTCGCCCCCGGGGCGCTCGAACCATTCGCGCAGGGTGCAGACCAGCATCCAGTCCAGCAGCCGGTCGAGCACGATCTGCTGGCCAGGTGCGTCGACGGCGACCTCGGCGGCGACGTGGTCCAGCACGGCGTCAGCCGTGCCCCCGGCGCCCACGCGCAGCACGACGGGCAGCGCGTCCAGCAGGCGCCGGCTGATCTCGCCGCGCACCGGGTAGGCGCCGACGATCAGGGTCGTCGCATCGCGGTCGTCCCCGCCGCTGTCGTGCCAGCCGAGCCGGTGCCGGGTCCCGCCCTGGTCGGGCGTTGCGCAGTGCTCGCCGCACGCGATCGGTTCGGCTCGGGTGCCGATCTCGTCGACGAAGGTGAAGGTGGCGGGACCGCGCACGACGATCGTCTCGCGGGCGCGCAGCAGTTCGGGCGAGCCGTGCTCCGGCACGATCCAGCCCGCCCCGGCGAGGACGGTGCACAGCGTCAGCGGGGCGCCGTCCACGAAGTGCAGCGCCCAGGGCGGGGACAGGGTCGAGCTGCCGAACAGCGAGCCGTGGGCTCGCACCCCGCGGATCAGATCACCGAACACGTCCACCTCTCCCAAGTTAGACGAACGCGCAGGCGATCCGCGCCTCGCCTATGGGATCGTCCGATCTCACCGGGTTCGATCGACGTCATGAGCACCAGTTCGCTGACCGCCCAGGACCTCGAGTTCCTCCGGCGCCCCCTGCATGGATTCCTGTCCGTGGCCAGCGGGCCGCTCCCGCCGCAGCCTCGTCCGGTGTGGTTCGAGGCCACTGCCGAGGGCGCGATCCAGCTGTTCACCGGTCCTGACGCGCTCAAGGTGCGGCGCCTGCGCCGCGACCCCCGCGCCTCGATCGTCGTCGCCGCTCCGGTGGGGGAGCGCGAACGCTGGCTGTCGGCGACCGGCTGCGTCGCGGTGGAACACGACGGCGCGCACGACCTGTGCTCCCGCCTGGCCGCCCGCTACTGGGACCTGGACGCCCCGGTCCGCGCGAAGGAGCTCGCCGGGATGCTGGCCGAAGACCAGGTTCGCCTGGTCATCCACCCGGAGACCGTCAGTCGTTTCGTGCACTGACCCCCTCTCGAATCGGAGCAATACACTGTGGACAATCGCGTCGCAGGAGCGTTCCCTCGAACGGAGAAGATCGCCGGGTGCTCCTTCTTTTGTTGAAAATGCGGTCGGTTCCGGGGAAAGCTGCTCCGACTGCCGCAGCCATCGGTCGCTGATACCGAATTCCCTTTCCCGCGGGGACGAAAGGCGTCCGAAGTCGCAGGTCTGCCTCGGGGTCGGCCTTGCTCTTGTCTGGGGGAGTACGTCCTGAACATCCGGCTTCGCCCTGTTTCGCCTGGTTTGAAACGGGGAAATCCGTTGTGCTCTTGGGAAAAACGCGATCTGGCGAGAAATGGTCGTCGGGGTTCTCCGGGTGGGAGCGGTCGGTCAGGGTTGTGGATCAAGAGCTCGCACTAGATGGATCCGGCCGTCCCGCGAACAGCGGGTGGAGGTGTCTGTGAGCGCGAACGGAATGGAGCCCGGCTGTCCGGGCTCGCGACGTGTGGCCCGGTACCTCGAACCCGTCGAACTGGCCGATGTGGAACTGCTGCTGGACGGAGCTTTCCCGCCGCTGCGGGGATTCCTCGCCGCCGACGAAGTCGACTCGGTGCGCACCCGGCAACGGTTGCGAGGGGGAACGCCCTGGCCCGAGCCGATCACGCTGCGGGTGTCCGACGAGGTCGCCGCGGCCGAGGAGATCGAGTTGCGCGACGTCGAAGGCGCCCCGGTCGCGGTGCTCCGCAACGAGGCCCCCTGGCGTGACGAGTCCGGTGCGCACGCCGCCGGGCCGGTCCAAGACGTCGGCGATCCCAGCGGTGTGCTGCGCCGAATGCGCCCGTCCGCAGCGGACGTTCGGGCGAAACTACCTCCTGGGCCTGTGCTGGGAGTGTTGCCGGAACAGCCGCTGCACCACCGCGAGCTCGCCCAGGTCCGCGAGCTGGCCGCCGAGCACGACGCGCACGTCCTGGTGCTGCCGCGGATGAGCGGCCCGCGCCCGGAACTGCTCGTGCAGGCCGTGCTGGCCGCCGAACCCGAACTGCCGAGCGGCACGACGATCGTCCCGGTGCCGCTGGTGCGCCGCACCGATCCGAAGCGCGACGCTTTGCTGACCGCGCACGTCGCCGCCGCTTACGGCGCAACCCACCTGATCTCGGAGCACCCGCTGGAGCACGCCCCGCTGGAGGTGCTGGAGCCGCCGGAAGTGGTGCGCGACCAGACCGACCGCTGGCGTCCGGCCGCACAGGTCGCCCCGGTCGACCGGCGCCCCGATCTCAGCGCCGAGCGCCTGCGCGAACTCCTCGATCGCGGCGAGGACCTGCCCGGTTGGTTCACCACTCCGGCGATCGCCGAGCAGCAGCGCAGGATGCACCCGCCGCTGGCCGACCGCGGGTTCACCGTGCTGTTCACCGGGCTGTCCGGGGCGGGCAAGTCCACGCTGGCCCGCGCGCTGCGCGACGAGCTCAACCGGCACGACCACCGGGCGGTGACGCTGCTCGACGGCGACGTGGTCCGCAGAACCCTGTGCGAGGGGCTGGGTTTCTCGGCCGAGGACCGCAGCCGGAACGTGCGGCGCATCGGTTTCGTGGCCGCAGAGGTCGCCAGGCACGGTGGCGCCGCGATCTGCGCGCCCATCGCGCCGTACCACGACGACCGCGACGCGGTGCGCCGGATGGTGGCCGAGGTGGGCGGATTCGTGCTGGTCCACGTCGCCACACCGCTGGGGGAGTGCGAGCGGCGCGACCGCAAGGGCCTGTACCGCAAGGCCCGCGCGGGTCTGCTGCCGGATTTCACCGGCGTCTCCGCGCCGTACGAGATCCCCGGCGACGCCGACCTCGTGCTGGACACCTCCGGGCTGTCGCAGGACGAGGCCGTCGGGCGCGTCGTGGCGTTGTTGCGCGAGCAGGGCTGGGTGGGGTCGTGGACTTCGGAATAGCGGCGACCGGGCTGCTCACCGGGCTGCTGGTGGGTATGACCGGCATGGGCGGCGGGGCGTTGACGATGCCCCTGCTGACGCTGGTGTTCGGCGTGCCGCCGCTGGCGGCGGTGTCCTCGGACCTGGTGGCCGGGGCGGTGATGAAGCCGCTGGGCGCGGTGGTGCACCTGCGCCGGGGCACGGTGCAGCCGAAGCTGGTCGGCTGGCTGTGCCTGGGTTCGCTGCCGTGCGCGGCGCTCGGCTCGCTGCTGGCCGGATCGCTGGGCAAGGGTGCGGAATCGGTGCTCAAGGAAGTCGTCGGCGGTGCGGTGCTGCTCGCCGCGGGCACGTTGTTCCTGCGCATGGTGCTGGCCCGCCGCCGCGGCGCGCAACCATCCACATCGGACGAAACAGTGGTCCGGCCGGTGCCGACAGTGCTGCTCGGCGGGGTGGCCGGGCTGGTGGTCGGTGCCACGTCGGTCGGTTCCGGCTCGATCATCATCGTGGTCCTGCTGCTGCTCAACCGCGGGCTGAGCTCGGCGCGGCTGGTCGGCACCGACCTCGTGCAGGCGGTGCCGCTGGTGCTGGTCGCCGCGGTCGGGCACCTCTTCGCCGGAGATGTCCACTTCGGACTCGTCGGCTCGCTGCTGGTCGGCTCGTTGCCCGGGGTGCTGGTGGGCGCGCTGGTCTCGGCGCGGGTGCCGGACCGCCCGGTGCGCGTGGTGGTCGGAGCGATGCTGGTGGCCACCGGGTTGGTGATGACCGGCGCGGACGTGGTGCTCAGCGGTTCGGCCGCGCTGCTGGTGGTGCTGCTCGGCGCGGTGCCTCCGCTGCTGCGCAGCGCGAAGTCGCGGGTGCCCGCAGTGGACGCGCGATGAGCGGGAACAGGGAGGCATCGGTGAACGCGGACGACCATGAGCTGGCCGCACGGCTGGCGCAGCGGGCCGGGGATCGCCTGGTCGAGAACCGAGCGTCCACATCGGACCCGAAAGCCCTCGGAGCTGCGGGTGACGCGGCGGCGCACGCGCTGCTCATCGAGGCGCTCGGGCAGGAGCGCCCTGCGGATCCAGTGCTGTCCGAACACGGCGTGTCCGGTCCGGAGCGCACCCCCGGCGGGCGGGTGTGGATCGTCGACCCGCTGGACGGCACCCGGGAATACGGCGAATCCGGGCGCTCCGACTGGGCGGTGCACGTGGCGCTGGTCGAGGAGCACGAGGTGCGCGCTGCGGCGGTGGCCCTGCCCGCGCAGGGAACGGTGCTCGGCACCGGCGAGCCTCCGAAACAGCCCTCGCGCATCGGCGGACATCCGCGGCTCGCGGTCAGCCGCAGCCGCCCGCCGGAGTTCGTGCACGACATCGCCGAGCGCATCGGCGCCGAGCTCGTCCCGATGGGCTCAGCAGGCGCGAAGGTCGCCGCGGTGGTGCTCGGCGAGGTCGATGCCTACGTGCACGGCGGCGGGCAGTTCGAGTGGGACAGCGCGGCCCCGGTCGGAGTCGCGCGCGCCGCCGGTCTGCACGCCAGCCGCCTGGACGGTTCCGAGCTGGTCTACGGCCGCGCCGACCCGTGGCTGCCGGACTTGCTGGTCTGCCGCAGCGACCTGGCAGGCGAACTGCTCGACGCCGTGTCCCGCACCCAACCCGAAGGGAGTCGCTGATGCCGGCCGCGCTGTCCCGGCTCGACGTGCTGGAATCCGAGGCGGTGCACCTGATCCGGGAGGTGGTCGCCGAGTTCGACCGCCCGGCGCTGCTGTTCTCCGGGGGCAAGGACTCCGCGGTCCTGCTCAAGCTGGCGGAGAAAGCGCTCGCCCCGGCACCGATCCCGTTCCCGGTGCTGCACGTCGACACCGGGCACAACTTCGAAGAGGTGCTGCACTTCCGCGACCGCCGCGCCGCCGAGCTCGGGGTGCGGCTGGTCGTCGCCTCGGTGCAGGACTCGATCGACGCGGGCCGGGTCGCCGAGCCGACGGGCAAATGGGCCAGCCGCAACCGCGCGCAGACCGCGACCTTGCTGGACGCCATCGCCGAGCACCGCTTCGACGCGCTGTTCGGCGGCGCTCGCCGCGACGAGGAACGCGCCCGCGCCAAGGAGCGGATGCTGTCCTTCCGGGACGCCTTCGGCCAGTGGGATCCGCGCAACCAGCGCCCGGAGCTGTGGAACCTCTACAACGGGATGATCCGCCCGGGCGAGAACGTCCGCGCCTTCCCGCTGTCGAACTGGACCGAGCGCGACGTGTGGACCTACATCGAGCGCGAGGGCGTGGAACTGCCGTCGCTGTACTTCGCGCACAACCGCAAGGTCTTCGAGCGAGACGGGATGCTGCTGGCCGACAACCCGTTCCTGCCGCGCGATCCGGGCGAGCAGCTCGTCGAGCGCTCCGTCCGGTTCCGCACGGTCGGCGACATGACGTGCACGGGCGCGGTGCCGTCCGCGGCCACCACGGTCGCCGAGGTGATCGCCGAGATCGCCGCGACCCGGGTGAGCGAGCGCGGCCAGACCCGAGCCGACGACCGCGCCGGCGCAGCCGCGATGGAGGACCGCAAGCGGGAGGGCTACTTCTGATGAGCACCGCGATCGACGAGCAGCCGGTCTTCGCCCCGGCCGACAGCCTGCTGCGGTTCGCCACCGCCGGCGCGGTCGACGACGGCAAGAGCACGCTGATCGGCCGGCTGCTGCACGACTCCAAGTCGCTGCTGGCCGACCAGCTCGAACAGCTCGAACTGGCCAGCGCGGAGCGCGGCGACGAGCAGCTGGACCTGGCGATGCTCACCGACGGGCTGCGCGCCGAGCGCGAGCAGGGCATCACCATCGACGTGGCGCACCGCTACTTCGAGACCGCGCGGCGGGCGTTCATCATCGCCGACACCCCGGGACACGCCCAGTACACCCGCAACATGGTCACCGGCGCCTCCACCGCCGACCTGGCGATCGTGCTGGTCGACGCCCGCAACGGCCTGACCGAGCAGAGCCGCAGGCACGCGGTGCTGGCCGGGCTGCTGCGGGTGCCGCGGCTGGTGCTGGCGGTCAACAAGATGGACCTGGTCGACTTCGGCGAGCCGGTTTTCCGCGGCATCACCGAGGAATTCGCCGAGTTCACCGCCCAGCTGGACCTGCGCGACATCACCGCGATCCCGATCTCGGCGCTGCGCGGCGACAACGTCGTGCACCGCTCGGCGGCGATGCCGTGGTACGACGGGCCGTCGCTGCTGGAGCACCTCGAAGAGGTCGAAGTCGCTGAAGAGGGCTCGACCGGTGATTTCCGGTTGCCGGTCCAGTGCACCCTCCGCGCCCCGGACTACCGCGGCTACGCCGGGCAGATCGCCAGCGGTGTACTCGCCCCGGGTGAGGAGGTCCTGCACCTGCCTTCCGGGCTGCGGAGCCGAGTGGTCGCCGTCGACACCGCCGACGGAGAGCTCGACCGGGGGCGAGCGCCGCAGTCGGTGGCGGTGCGCTTGGCCGACGACATCGACGTCGGTCGCGGTGACATGCTCTGCGCTCCCGGGAACGCCCCGGCCGTCGCCGAGGAGCTCACCGCGACGGTGTGCTGGATGTCGGCGAGAGCCGCGCTCGAGCCGGGGCGGAGGCTGCTGCTCAAGCACACCACCCGCACCGTCAAAGCGGTGGTGGCCGGGATCGGGGACCGCCTGGAGATCACCACGCTGGAACGCGTCCCGGCCGAGCGGCTCGAGCTCAACGAGATCGGCGAGATCGACCTGCGGCTGGCCCAGCCGGTGTTCTGCGACCCCTACCGAGAGAACCGGACCACCGGCGGCGCCGTGCTAGTGGACGAGTCGACCCACGAGACCGTCGGCGCGGTCCTGATCAGCTGAGCCCTGGAAGCGCGCGGCAGCGGTGCCGCGCACCGATCCGCCGGCGACGGCGGGAGCACGACGAGGAGCAGGAATGGTCAAGATCATCGGGGCCGGGTTCGGCCGCACCGGCACCGCGTCGCTGAAGGCGGCGCTGGAGCACCTCGGTTTCGGCCCGTGCTACCACATGCTCGAGGTCATCGCGAAACCCGAGCGGGTGCAGGGCTGGGCGCGGGCGCTGGACGGCGAGATCGCCGACTGGGAGACCGTCCTCGGCGGTTTCGAATCCACAGTGGACTGGCCGGGCTGCACGTTCTGGCGCGAACTGCTGGACTTCTACCCGGACGCCAAGGTCCTGCTCACCGTCCGGGACCCGGAGAAGTGGTACGACAGCGTCAACAGCACGATCTACCAGTTCGTGAAGGAAGAGCCGGGCGACGACGACTTCAGCGCGAAGCTGCGCCCGACCATCGAGCGGATGATCTGGAACGGCACCTTCGACGGCCGCTTCGAGGACCGCGCGCACGCCATCAAGGTCTTCGAGGAGCACAACGCGGCGGTGCAGGCCGAAGTCCCGTCCGACCGCCTGCTGACCTACCAGGTCGGCGAAGGCTGGCAGAGCCTGTGCGATTTCCTCGGAGTACCGGTCCCTGCCGAGGACTTCCCCCACGTCAACGACTCCGCCTCACTGCGAGGCCTGGTCGAGCAGGTCAGCCGAGAAGGAGAAGTCCCCTCCCCGTTCAACTCCTGAGCCGCCGAGCCAGGATTCGAGCTGCGCGCGGAAGTTCTCCGGGGTGAGGGTGCCTGCGCCGGCGGGGAGGGCTGCGACGATCGGGACTCCGGTCACGCGGGGCAGCTCGGTGCGGTTGCACCGCTCGGCCAGGCCGAGCTCGGCCGGGACCGCGCCGAGCACCAGTCCCGCCGGTTCCAGGCTTCGGGAGCGCAGGGCGTTGACCGTCAGCTCCGTGTGGTTGAGGGTGCCGAGTCCGATGCGCGTCACCACGTACACCTGCACCGGGTGGTCCCGGGCGAGGTCGGCGGCGAGGTCCAGCAGGGTCGCGCCCTCGGTGTCGAGGCGGACCAGCAGCCCGCCGGACCCCTCCACGATCACGGTGTCGTAGGTTCGGGCCAGTTCTCGGATGCGCGCGGAGTGCGCTCTGACCGGCGGGATCTCGATGCCGCGCAACCGGGCAGCGGTGTCGGGGGCGAGGGGATCTTCGAGGCTGGTGAGCTCGGTGACCTCGCAGCCTGCCAGGTGCGCCACGGCGCGGATGTCCGGTTCGTCGGTGCCGATTCCGGTCTGCGCGGGCTTGACCACGACCGTGCCCGGACCGGAGCGGACGGCGAGGGCCGCGGTGGTCACGGTCTTGCCCACACCGGTATCGGTGCCGGTAACGATGATGATCACGGTGACCTCCGGTGGTCCTTGACGACGTGGGTGAGCACGTCGACCGCGTGCTCCCAGCGGTCCTCGTCCAAGCCGACGTGCGTGGTGATCCTGAGCCGGGAGATCCCGTCGGGCACCGACGGCGGGCGGAAGCACCCGACCCGGACGCCCTCCGCGAGGGCCGCGGCCTGCGCCGCGATGGCGACCTGCGGCGACGGCATCGGCACCGAGAGCACGGCGCCCGCTGACCTCGGCACGCCGAGCCGATCGGCCAGCTCACCGCCGCGCTGGTGGATCTGCGACGGGCGAGCGGGTTGCCGGCGCAGGCAGCTGAGCGCGGTCAGCGCCGCAGCGGTCGGTGCCGGTGCCAGTCCGGTGTCGAAGATGAACGGGCGGGCCCGGTTGACGAGGTGGTCGACGAGGGCGGCGGAGCCGAGCACCGCACCACCCATCGCACCGAGGGATTTCGACAGCGTCGCGGTCATGACCACGTGCGGGTCGCCGGCCATGCCGTTGGCGTGCACCGATCCCCGGCCACCCTCGCCGAGCACACCCAGCCCGTGCGCCTCGTCGACGACGAGCAGCGCGTCGTGGTCGGCGCAGACCTCGGCCAGGTCCGGGAGCGGGGCGGCATCGCCGAGCACCGAGAAGACCGACTCGGTCAGCACGAGCGCACGCCGGCCGCCGGCTCCGGCCAACGCAGCCCGGACCGCGGCGACGTCGTTGTGCGGGACCACCTCGATCGCCGCTCGGGACAGCCGCGCGGCGTCGATCAGCGAGGCGTGCACGTGCGCATCGGAGACGATCAGCGAGTGCTTGTCCGCCAGCGCGGTCACCGCGGACAGGTTCGCGTGGTAGCCGGTCGAGAAGACCAGTGCCGCTTCGTGATCGGTGAACTCGGCGAGTTCGCGCTCCAACTCGGCGTGCAGCGTGGTGGTGCCGGTCACCAGCCGGGATGCGCCCGCCCCGGCGCCCCAGCGCAACGCGGCGTCGGCGGCCGCTCGGCGCACCTCGGGGTGGCAGCTCAACCCCAGGTAGTCGTTGTTGGCGAGGTCGATGACGTCCTCGTCGGCTGCCCGAGGCCGCAGCGCGCGCTGCAACCCGGCGTCCTCGCGACCGGCCCGCTGCTCGGCGAACCACTCCGCCCAGGTGCTCATCCGACCTCCGCAGCGGCCGCGATCCCGGCGCAGATCGCGGCGATGTCGTCGTCGGTGCACACGTAGGGCGGCATGGTGTAGATCAGATCCCGGAACGGGCGCAGCCACACGCCCTCGGCCAGCCCCGCTTCGGTCGCCTTGGCCACGTCGACGGCGTGGTCGAGCTGCACCACTCCGACCGCGCCGAGGACGCGGACGTCGACTGCGTCGATCCCGTGCAGCGCCTGCAGACCGGTGTTGATCCGCCGGACGTCGGCAGCCCAGTCGCCGGTGCTCAGCAGGTCCAGGCTGGCCGAAGCCACCGCGCAGGCCAGCGGGTTGCCCATGAAGGTGGGCCCGTGCATGAGAACGCCGGAATCGCTGCGGGACAGGCCGCGTGCGACCTCCGACGTGCACAGCGCGGCTGCCAACGACAGGTAGCCGCCCGTGAGCGCCTTGCCGACGCACAGCACGTCCGGGGCCACATCGGCGGCCTCCGCGGCGAACATGGTCCCGGTCCGGCCGAAACCGGTGGCGATCTCGTCGAAGACCAGGACCAGCCCGTGCTCGTCGGCGACCTCGCGGAACACTGTCAAGCATTCGGCGGGGTAGGGGTGCATGCCACCGGCGCCCTGCAGCAGCGGCTCCACGACCAGCCCGGCGAGCCGGTCCGCGTGCTCGGCCGCCAGCGCGCGGAAACCCGCGGCCCACGCGTCGACATCGGCGCTGCTGCGGGGCGGGCGTTCGCCGAACACCTGCTCCGGAAGCACACCGGACCACATCGCGTGCATGCCGCCGTCCGGATCGCACACGCTCATGCAGTCGAAGGTGTCGCCGTGGTAGCCGCCGCGGACGGTGAGGAACCGGGTTCGCCCCGGCCGCCCGGCGCCGCGCTGGTACTGCAGCGCCATCTTCATCGCCACCTCGATGCTCACCGACCCGGAGTCGGCGAGGAAGACGCGGTCGAGGCCGTCCGGCGCGAGGTCGATCAGCCGCTGGGCCAGCTCGACCGCGGGCTGGTGGGTGAGCCCGCCGAACATCACGTGCGCCATCCGGTCGAGCTGGCGGCGTACCGCCTCGTCGAGCACCGGGTGCCGGTAGCCGTGGACGGCGGACCACCACGACGCCATCCCGTCGACCACCGGCCCGACGCCGTCGATGGTGATCCGGCTGCCCGAGGCGCCGGTGACCAGCCGCGTCGGTGCCGGATCGGTCATCGAGGTGTACGGGTGCCACAGGTGCTCGCGGTCGAAGGCGAGCAGGTCTCCGGGTGTCATCAGGCGTTGGGGAGGACGTCGGTGCCCGCACCGCGACGCCGGATCGCCGGGTCGGTCGGCTGCCGGTCGTGCTGGGCCAGGTCCTCCTCGGAGCCCTGGACGACGAAGCCGTTGTCCCGGATCATCTCCAGGTCCGCCGCGGCCGCCTGGCCCTCCGAGGTGAGGTAGTCGCCGAGGAAGATCGAGTTGGCGACGTGCAGCGCGATCGACTGCAGCGAGCGCAGGTGCATCTCGCGGCCACCGGCGATCCGGATCTCCTTGTCCGGGCAGACGAAGCGCGCCATCGCCAGGATCTTCACGCAGCGGGTGGGGGAGAGCTCCCAGGTGTTCTCGAACGGGGTGCCGTCGAAGGGCATCAGGAAGTTGACCGGGATCGAGTCGGACTCCAGCTCCCGCAGCGCGAACAGCGCCTCGACGAGCTGCTCGTCGGTCTCGCCCAGGCCGGCGATCAGACCGGAGCAGGGGGAGATCCCGGCCCCCTTCGCCTTCTCCACGGTGTCCACCCGGTCGGCGTAGGTGTGGGTCTGGACGATGTTCTCGTGGTGGCTCTCGGCGGTGTTGATGTTGTGGTTGTAGGCGTCCACGCCGGCGTCCTTGAGCCGCTGCGCCTGGCCGTCCTTGAGCAGGCCCAGGCAGGCGCAGACCTCGACGTCGGGGTGCTCCTCCTTGAGCGCGGTGACCACGCCGGCGACCTTGTCGATGTCCCTGGTGGACGGTCCGCGGCCGGAGGAGACCAGGCACACCCGGCTGGCGCCGCCCCCGATCCCGGCACCGGCCTGCTCGAGGGCTTCGGCCTCGGACAGCCACGAGTACTTGAGGATCGGGGCGTCCGATCCCAGCGCCTGCGAGCAGTAGTTGCAGTTCTCCGGGCAGAGCCCGGATTTCAGGTTCACCAGGTAGTTCACCTTGACCGCGTTGCCGAAGTGCGCCCGGCGCAGCCGTCCCGCGGCGGCGACGACCTGCATCAGCTCGGCGTCGTCGGCGCGCAGCACCGCGAGGGCGTCTTCGGGAGTGGCCGGTGTCCCGGCGAGGACGGCATCGGCGAGCTGGTCGAAGTGGGCGCTCATCGCTTCTCCCGTGTCCGGCGACCTGAACAGTGTTCAGCTGAACGGCGTTCAGGTTAAACTCGGGGAGTCGGTCGGTCAACGGGAGGTTCTGCGTGCGCTATCACCGCAACGACGTCGTGGCCCGCGCGATCGCGGTCCTCGACGAGTACGGGCTGGAGTCGCTGTCGATGCGCCGGCTGGCCACCGACCTCGGCGTGCAACCGAGCGCGCTCTACCACCACGTGCCGAACAAGCAGACGCTGCTGGCCGCGGTCGCCGACGAGATCCTGGCCAGGGGCCGCCGCCCCCGCCGGGCCACCCGGTGGGACGAGCGAGTGGTCGAGGTCTGCCGGGAGCTGCGGGACGCGATGCTCGCCTACCGCGACGGCGCCGAGGTGGTCGTCACCGCGCACACCTTCGGGCTCGGCGCCGGTGAACCCGCAGACCGGCTGCGGGAGGCGCTGCGCGACGGCGGCCTGCCCGACGACCTGGTCGACGTCGGCACCCGGGCGATCCTGCACCTCGTCTTCGGCCACACCACGGAGGAGCAGCTGGCGCTGCAGGCGGCGAGCGCGGGCGCGATCGACCGGGCGCCCGGGGGACCGGCCGACTTCGAGCGCGGCCTCGAGCTGGTGCTGGACGGGATCCGCGCCAGGGTCACCAGCTGACGGTGTTCGTCAGCCCCAGGTCTCGCCGGTGACCAGGCCGAACGTCGCCCCGTTCGGGTCGGTGACCAGCAGCGCATCGCCCAGCAGCGGGTGGTCGAGGCGGTCGGCGACCTTGCTGCCCACCGCCTCGACCCGGCCTTCCGCCGCATCGAGGTCGTCCACCGCGAAGAAGCACAGCCAGCCCCAGCCCGCCGAGCTGAGCCGGTCCGTCCGGGACGCCAGCGGGCGGTCGGCGATGAGGTAGTTCGCGCCGTGCGGCTCCGGGTGCACCGCCAAGTTCAGCGTCTCGGACCAGAACGCGTCAGCGCGCTCGGGATCGCTGGCGACCAGCTCGATCCAGCGCGGCTCGCCCGGGCGGGGCGGCGGAGCCCACGGACCGTGCTGGGCGCGGCCCCTGGCGACCAGCGCCATCGCGTCGTCCGGGCCGGTCAGCGCGCAGGCCGGGACCTTCCCGGCGAACACCGGGTGCCAACCGGGCTGCTCGCCCGCGCGGGGCTTGCGGATCCTGGTGCAGCGGCGGTCGCCCACCCAGCAGTCGAAGCCGCGGCCGGTCGGTTCCGGCGTCCAGTCGAGCAGCGCCCGGCAGCGGACCGCCGAGGCCACCGGGTCGGAGCTGATCAGGTCGACGCGGCGCAGGCCGCGGACCACGGGGCGTGCGGGCACGGTCGACACCTCGTCACCGCTGGGGACCAACTCATCCTGGTCACCTCCGACGTCCCGCACAATCCTCCGTTCGCCCCAGAGCCCGTTGCTGGTCGTTCTGCTCATCTGGTCGCTCAGCGGAACCTGAGCGGTTCATAGGACTGCGGGTGGGACGCGGACGGCATTCGCCGACAGCTCCTCAGCGCAGCCGCTCCAGCTCGACGGCCACGTCCACCACCTGCGCCCCAGTTTGCGCAGCTCACCGTGGTCAGCGGCGTCGTCGACCGCGGTCACCACGTCCTCGGCCGCGCAGCGCAGCTGGAACAACCGGTCCTGCAGGTCGGCCAGCTCCGCGGCCGAGAGCACCACCGCGTCCTCCGGCAGGCCGCCGCGCTGCACCGCGGTGCGGCGCTCGTAGGCGCGCTGCCTGCAGGACTGCGCGCAGTACATGCGTGGACGGCCCTGCCGGCCTGCTTCCGGAACGCGTCGTCCGCACCAGGCGCAATGCCGGACTTGCCGTTGCCGACGGGTGGGCTGGGCCGAGATATCCACGATCGATCACGTTAGTCAAGGGCCCCGCCTGCGCGATGGCGGCACGCCGATCGGGCAGAGTTGTGCGGCGTGACGCATCCTTTCCTGCTCGGTCCCCGGCCCCGTGCGTTCGCGCACCGCGGATGGCACCTCGGGGAGCTGCACGACCTGGAGAACTCGCTGAGCGCGTTCCGCCGCGCCGCCGAAGAGGGCTTCCGCTACATCGAGACCGACGTCCACGCGACCGCCGACGGCGTCGTGGTGGTCAACCACGACGAGACCCTGGAGCGCACCACCGACGGGCGCGGCACGATCCGGCGGTTGCCGTGGTCAGCGGTGCGCACCGCGCGGATCGGCGGCCGGGAGCCGGTGTGCTCGCTGGACGCGGCGCTGGAGGAGCTGCCGGACACGTTCTTCAACATCGACGTCAAGGACGACTCGGCGGTCGAGCCGGTGCTGCGCACCCTGCGCGAGCACAACGCTTGGGACCGCGTGTGCCTGGCGTCCTTCGCCGAGCACCGGTTGAGCCAGCTGCGCCGCGCTGCGGGCCCGCGACTCCTGACCTCGACCGGGAAGCGGTCCGCGGGACTGCTGTGGCTCGGCTCGAAGTGGGGCGGTTGGCCGCTGCGCTCGCTGGTCGCCGGGAGCGCGGCGCAGGTGCCGCAGGAGTTCGGCGGCCTGCGCGTGATCGACCGCAAGTTCGTCCGCCAAGCGCACCGCTGGGGGATCGAGGTGCACGTCTGGACCGTCGACGACCCCGCCGAGATGCTCCGGCTGCTCGAGGCCGGGGTGGACGGACTGGTCACGGACCGTCCCGACGTGCTCAACGACGTGCTGCGCGAGCGGTACGGGGACCCGCGGTCCGAGATCGGCGGGTGAGTACAACTACGCATTGTCCCCGCTCGGGCCTCCACCGTGTTCGGCTGAGCCAGTAAGGTCCGGTTACCCCCAATCGAGTGATGTTGGCTTCGGAGGACCGAACGGATGAGCGTGATGGGCAGCGACGTGGCACCGGACGCCGCGCAGCGGCGTCGGGAGCAACGTGGCTGGTGCTGGTACGACTGGGCAAACTCGGTGTTCCCGACATCGGTCTCGACGGTCTTCCTCTCGCTCTACCTCACCTCGGTGGCCACCGCGGCGGCCCAGGCGGACACCAGCCGCAACGGCCCGAACCCGTGCCCGGCGGGCAACGCGCTGGTGGACTGCGACATCTCGATCGCCGGGCTGAGCTTCCCGGCGGGATCGCTGTGGGGCTACCTGCTGTCGGTGGCCACCGTCGTGCAGGTGCTGGTCCTGCCGATCACCGGCGCGATCGCGGACCGGGCCCGCAACAAGCGGCTGATGCTCGGCGTGCTGGCCTTCGGCGGCGCTGCGACCACCGCGCTGCTGGCGCTGGTCGGCGGGGAGAACTGGCAGCTGGGCGTGGTGCTGTTCATCATCGGCAACATCTGCTTCGGCGCCTCGGTGGTCGTCTACTACTCGTTCCTGCCGGAGATCGCCAACGCCGATGAGCGGGACATGGTCTCCACCAAGGGATGGGCGTTCGGCTACCTCGGTGCCGGGGTCGCGCTGGCCCTGCACCTGGTGATCTACCTGTTCCACGACTCGTTCGGCATGGACGCGGACGGTGCGGTGCGCCTGGTCTTCCTGTCCTCGGGCGTGTGGTGGGCGGTGTTCACGCTGCTGCCGCTGACGGCGTTGCGCGGTGGCGGCGAGCCGGCGGAGGACGCGCCGCGTGCGGGCTCGACCGTCCTGGAGGGCTTCAAGCAGTTGAAGAACACCCTGCTGGAGGCCAAGCACTACCCGCTGACCCTGGCGTTCCTGGGTGCCTACTGGATCTTCACCGACGGCATCGCCACCGTCGTCCAGGTCGCGCCGCAGTACGGCAACCTGGAGCTGAAGCTGCCGCAGGACGCGCTGATCGTCACCGTGCTGATCGTGCAGTTCATCGCCTTCGTCGGCGGCATGCTGCACGGCTGGCTGGCCAAGTACATCGGTGCCAAGAAGACGATCCTGATCAGCCTGGCGATCTGGCTGGTCGTGGTCATCGCGGCCTACTTCGTGCAGGCCGGGCAGGCGAACCAGTTCTACGGCCTGGCAGTGGGCATCGGCCTGGTGCTCGGCGGGACGAACGCGCTGTCCCGTTCGCTGTTCAGCCAGATGGTGCCGCCCGGCCGGGAAGGCGAGTACTTCTCGCTCTACGAGGTGGGGGAGCGCTCGACCTCGTGGATGGGCCCGCTGGTGTTCGCCGGGGTCGGGCAGGCCACCGGTTCGTTCCGACTGGCCATCATCTCGCTGGTGGTGTTCTTCGCCCTCGGCCTGGTGCTGGTCGCCTTGGTGCCGGTTCGACGGGCCATCGAAGCGGTCGGCAACCCGGCGCCGAAGGTGCTCTGAGCGGACGTTCGCGGGTGGCGGTGCGAGTCGCCGCCACCCGAAACGGGATGTGTCCGTGGCTGCGGGTTGTGCCTGAAGTGTGACTCTCCGCACTCGCTCTGCCATTCCGGGCCCGTTGCTCCAAGCTGGTGATGGGTGGGCTGGGTAACAGCGGCATGTTCGGAATATGCCAGTACGCAGCGTTGTGAAAGAAGTGCACACAGTATGGCTACATTCCGTTACTTCTTTTCCGTGAGCCTTACCCGTCCGGGGCGTGATCTATGTCCCACTCTCGACGTTTTCCCTGGACCTGGTTTAGCCATAGTGACTCACCATCTGGCACTATCACCCGTTCGAACGCACCTATAGATTGCCAGTGGGATAACGCGTCACGAACGCGGACCGACTGCATCTCTAGGGAGAAGGCTGTCGTTGACGGGTGAACAACGTCACCGACGGCAACCAGAAGCACCACACCGGGAACAGACGGCGGGCCTCCCGTCGTTGCACACGGTGAGCACAACCGCTCGGGCTCGGCCCCGGGCCGAAGTGAAAGGAACCGTCATGGCCGACCGCGTTCTGCGTGGCAGCCGGCTCGGAGCAGTGAGCTACGAGACCGATCGCAACCACGACCTCGCACCGCGCCGGACGGTGCGCTACGCCTGCCCCAAGAACCACGAGTTCGAGGTGCCGTTCTCCGACGACGCCGAGGTGCCGCCGACTTGGGAGTGCCGTCTGCACGGCAGCGAGTCGAAGATCATCGACGGCAACGAGCCGGAGCAGAAGAAGGCCAAGCCGCCGCGCACCCACTGGGACATGCTCCTGGAGCGTCGCACCATCCCGGAGCTCGAGGAGCTGCTCAACGAGCGCCTGGACCTGCTGCGCGCCCGCCGCGGCCAGTAGGGAAGCACACTGAAAAAGCGCCTGGGAGCCAATCCCAGGCGCTTTGACGTGTTTCCGATGACTGTGTCCGGGCTCCTTTTGCGTGGCGGTGCGGGTGGCGGAACCTCAGCGCCCGCCTGGACTGCGGGTGCCAACCCTTATGTGTGCCAATACACGGCGGCTGGGCCGTCCTCGCCAGGCGAACGCTGAGAACCCGCGGCGGTGCAAGCGCCGAGGGTGGGCTAAACGCCTGGCGGCGTTTCAAAGACAGAACGAGACCGGAGCCAGGCGCTCAGCGGCGCAGTGATCGCAGGGCCTCGGTTGCTTGGTGGCCGCGGCGGCGCAGGCCCCACTTGGTGACCCGCACCAGTGCTTCGCGGACGACTTCGGCGTCCATCTTCGAATTGCCGATCTCGCGCTCCACGAAGGTGATCGGCGCTTCCACCACCACGAACCCGGCCTCGACGGCCCGCCAGGCGAGGTCCACCTGGAAGCAGTAGCCCTGCGAGGCGACGTCGTGCAGCCGGACCGTCTCCAGCACCTCCCGCCGGTACACCCGGAAGCCCGAGGTGATGTCGTTGATCGACACCCCCAGCGCCAGCTTCGAGTAGGTGTTCGCGCCGCGGGACAGCAGCGCCCGGTACCAGGGCCAGTTCACCGTCCGCCCGCCGGTCACGTAGCGCGACCCCAGCACCACGTCGGCTCCGGTGCCGTCCGGCCCGATCATGCCGATCAGCCGGGGCAGGTCCTCCGGGGAGTGCGAGCCGTCCGCGTCCATCTCGATGATCGCGTCGTAGTCGCGGGCCAGCGCCCAGTCGAACCCGGCCACGTAGGCCGCGCCCAGGCCGGCCTTCTCGGTGCGGTGCAGCACGTGCAGCCGCTCGTCGTCGGCGGCCAGCCGGTCGGCGACCTCGCCGGTGCCGTCCGGGCTGCCGTCGTCGACGACCAGCACGTTCGCCGCGGGAACTGCGGCGAACAGCCGTCGCACGATCGGCTCCAGGTTGTCCCGCTCGTTGTAGGTGGGGATCACCACCAGCACCGCGTCGGCACCACCGTCGGGGGTTCGCCGGGTCGACATCCAAGTCCTCCTAGCCGGTCGCGCGGACCGGCCGTGCGTTTCGGGTGTTGTTTCGGGTTTCAGCTGGCCGAGTGCGCGGTCATCCTGCAACCGCGCCTCAGCCTTCGGCGCTGCGCCGGGGTCGCCACCAGCTGAACAGCAGCGAGCCCACCGCCAGCACCACTGCCGCCCACGTCGGTGCGGACCCCAGGGTGGTGGCCGCGGTCTGCGTCGAGCGCAGCGGCACCTCGGCGATCAGATTCTGCGCGGTGAACTGCTGGGTCTGCTGGCTGACCGTCCCGTCCGGCTGCACCACGGCGCTGACCCCGCTGGTCGAGGCGACCAGCACGGCGCGCCCGTGCTCGACGGCGCGCAGCCGGGCCATCGCGAGCTGCTGGTAGCTCATCTCGGAGTGGCCGTACCAGGCGTTGTTGGTGGGCAGGGCGAGCACGGTCGCTCCCTGCTGGGCGGCGCCGGTGAACACGTCGTCGTAGGCGACGTCGTAGCAGATGCCCACGCCCACCTTGATGTCGCCGACCTTGAGCACGCCGGGCTGGTCGCCGGGCACCATGTCCCGCGGGAAGCGGTCCACGAACGGGCTGACCAGGCGCGCCACCGAGCGCATCGGGATCGTCTCGGCGAAGGGCACCAGGTGCTGCTTGACGTAGCGGTCGCCGGCGCCGGTGGCCGGGTCCCACTGGACGATCTGGTTGCGGGGCTTGCCGTCGGCGTCGGTGCCGAGCCCGCCCACGACCAGCGGGACGCCGAGCTGCTCGGCGATGGCGGACAGGTTCGGGTCGGTCCGGCTGGGCCCCCAGCTGCCGACCTGCTCCGGCAGCACGACGAAGTCCGGCTGCGGCACCCGTCCTGCCTGCACGTCGGCGACGAGCTGCTGCGCGCCCTTGATGTGGTTGGCCCTCAGCACGTCGTCCTCGTAGAGCAGCCCGAGCCCGACGTTGGGCGCGTTGCCCTGGATGAGCGCGACCCGCGCGGTTCCGGCGTTGGCGTCGGTGCCGATGAACGGCAGCATCACCACGCCACCGAGGATCGGCACCAGCACCGCGGCCAGCGGCGCGACCCAGCGGCGCCGCTCGTGCCGCCGGTGCACCAGCTCCGCCAGGCCGCCGCCGATCAGCGCGACCGCGAACGACACCAGCGCGCTGCCTCCGAGCGCGGCCAGCGGCAGCAGCAGCCCGGTGTCCTGGGTGAAGGCCAGCCGACCCCAGGGGAAGCCGCCGAACGGCACGATGGAGCGCAGCACCTCGGAGGTGACGAGCACCGCCGCCATCCACACCGGTCCGCCGGGCAGCCGGCTGACGCGCGCCATCCCGGCACCGGCGAGACCGAGGAACAGCGCCTCGACGCCTGCCACGCCCACCCACGGCCACGGACCGAAGTCGGCGCCGAGGAAGTCCTGCAACCAGCCCAGCAGCGGCAGCAGGAACGCGAACCCGAACAGCAGGCCGTAGCCGAACCCGGCGCGAGCGCGTCGGCCGCGGACCACTCCGGCGAAGACGGCGAAGGCGAGGGGCGCCAGCCACCACAGCTCCCGGGGCGGTGCCCCGGCGTAGAGGGCGAACCCGGCCGCGACGGTCGCGAGCACCCGCAGCAGCCAGTGCAGCGCTCCGGTCGATCGACGTGCGGTCCTGTCGCGATCCGGCCGTGCGGTGCGCTTCGGACGAGTCGTGGGGGAAGCCAATCGATCAACCTTCTAGGTGCTGCCGTACCGGCCGGGCCGGGACGCCGAACGTTGTGCGAGTCAGCGTGCGCGGGCGGTCGGTGCGCACCAAACAAATGTACGCCGAGCGGCCGGGGCGGAACCTGCCCGGGCGAAGCGGCGGCTGATCAGGTGGTGCCGGATCGAGGTCGGTGCGCGGGGTTGACCGGTCCGCCATGCTGGGGCGCGAGTCGATCTAGGAGGTCTCGCGTGCCAGAGGAAATCGGTGCTGGGCAGCACCCGGTCATCGCGTTGCACGGCTGGTTCGGTTCGGGCGCGGCCTGGCGGCCGCTGCACCCGCACCTCGACGGCAGCCGGTTCCGGTACGTGTTCCCGGACTACCGCGGCTACGGCGAACGCATCGACGAGCCGGGCGCGCACACCTTGGAAGAAGCCGCGCAGGACGTGCTGGCGCTCGCCGACGAGCTGGGCTTCGACCGGTTCTCGCTGATCGGCCACTCGATGGGCGGCGCGGTGATGCAGCGCGTGCTGGCCGATGCGCCGCAGCGGGTGCGGGCGATGGTCGGGATCTCCCCGGTTCCTGCCAGCGGTGTTCCGTTCGACGACCAGGGCTGGGCGCTGTTCACCGGCGCGGTCGAGGAGACCGGTAACCGGCGCGCCATCATCGACCTGACCACCGGCAACCGGCTGACCGGTGTGTGGCTGGACGCGACCGTGCGCCACTCCCTGGAGCATTCCGACCGGCAAGCGTTCGGCGACTACCTGGTGGCGTGGGCGAAGGCGGACTTCCACGCCGAGGTCCAGGACAACCCGGTGCCGGTGAAGGTGATCGTCGGCGAGCACGACCCCGCGCTGGGCGCGGCGACCATGCAGGCGACCTTCCAGCAGCACTACCCGAACTGCGCGCTGGACACCTTGAGCAACGCCGGCCACTACGCGATCGACGAAACCCCGGTCGCGCTGGCCACCAGCATCGAGCAGTTCCTCGCCGCCATCGACACCTGATCCCGCCGCTGCGAGTTCGATGACTTGCCGGATCGCGCCCGACACGAAGCGTTACGCTGGCCCGGTGATCTTCGGTGCGAGGGGAGCTGGGGGATGACCGGGCACGACGTCGGCGGAAACCACTTCGACGGCGAATCGGAGAACGTCGTGCAGGCGCGCGACATCCACGGCGACGTCCACTTCCACGCACCGAAGTCGCCCAGGCCGTCGCCGAACCAGGTCCCGCCGCCCACCAAGTTCTTCACCAACAACGAGCGGCAGCTCAAGGACACCAGCAAGTACCTGCGACCCGACGAGGAAGCAGAGCACCAGGCGCCGAAGGTCGTGGTGCTGGAGGGAGCACCGGGCAGCGGCAAGAGCGAGACCGCTCACCAGTGGGTTCACCAGCACCGCGCAGCTTTCCCCGACGGCGCTTTTTATGCTCCGCTCGAGGCCGGGACCGACGAAACCGGGCTGGTGGGCGAGGCGCTGCTGCAGTGCCTGCTCGGCGTCGGCTACTCGCCCGAGGAGATCCCGGCGGATCTGGGCGGGCGCTCGAACCTGTGGCGCTCGTGGACCACCGGCAAGCGGCTGGTGTTGGTGGTGAACGGCGCAGTCACCGCAGCGCAGGTGCTGCCGCTGCTGCCCGGGGCCGGGAATTCGGCCGTGCTGGTCACCGCCGCTCGTTCGCTGATCTCGCTGCGGGCGCGTGCCGGGGCCGAGTTCGTCCCGCTCGAACCGCTGTCGAAGGAGTCCGCCCGGAAGCTGCTGTGCCGCATCGTCGGCGATGCGCGCGACCTGGCGGACGAACCGGGACCGGTCGACGAACTGATCGAGCGCTGCGCCGGGCAGACGATCGCCCTGTGCGTTGCCGGATCCGAGCTCGCGGGACGCCCAGAACGACCGGTGGCGCGCTTGGTGCGTGAGCTGTCGAACGAAAGACGCCGCCTCGCCGCGCTGTCCCGCGACCACGACCTGTCGGTCGAGGCGGTGTTCAACACCGCCGTCGGGCGCCTCGATGAACAGGCGCGCCTGGTCTACGAGGCGTTCGGCCAGCACCCCGGCGTCGGCGAGGTCGGCTCGGTGGCATTGGCCGAAGCCGTCCGGCTCGACGAGTTCGACCTGCAGGACGCGCTCGACCAGCTGGTTTCCGCGCACCTGATTCGGGAGGTGGGCGACGACCGCTACTCCGCCCATGCGCTCGTCCGCGACCACGCGCGTCTCCTCGCCGGCGCCATCACCGAGGTGAACGACCGGTTCATCGCGTTCTACGTCCGCCGGGCCCTTTCGGCGGGGCATGCGGTGCAGCCGAAGCGCGGATGGATGGAGGCGTTGTGGCCGGGTTTCCAGCCGGAGCCGATCGGGCCCGACGAGGCCTGGGCGTGGCTGGAGGCCGAGCGGGTCAACGTCCAGGCGGTTGCGGGTGAGCTGCACGCCGCCGGATCGGAGCTGGTCTGCCAGCTGGCGGTCGCGTTGTGGCCCTTCCAAGAGCAGGGCAAGCACGTCGACGACATGGACGTGATCAACCGCCATGCGGTCGAGGTCGCGACCCACCGCGAGCTGACCTTCGCCGCGGGGCTCGCCCTGATCCAGCGCGGATTCGCCTTCCGTGCGCGAGGGGAGTCCGACAAGGCCGCCGAGCTGTTCGCCGGAGGCGAGGAGAAGGCTCGCGCGGTCGAACGCGACGATTTGACCGCCACCGCTGTGGAATCGCTGGGCATCAGCTTGCGCGATCAGGGTGACCGCGGGGGAGCGCGCCCCGTTCTGGAGCGGAACCTGGTGATGGCCGAGCGGCTGGACGATCCGCGGCGATTGGCGTTGGCACGGATGCACCTCGGTTCGGTTGCCGAGCCCCAGCGCGGCGAGGAGCTGCTGAACCAGGCGCTCGCCGCGTTCGCGTCCGAGCCCTACAACGCGGCGAAGACGCGGATGTGGCGGGGACGTCGGCGCACCGAGCTGGCGCGCTACGACGACGCGAACGCTGACCTGCGTGCCGCGTTGGAGTACATGACCGAGCACGGGAAGCACTTCGACCGGGCGCAGGTCCTGGTCGGTCTCGGGGACAACGCGTTGGCCGCCGGTGATGGGGAGGCGGCGCGGGAGCACTTCCTGGGTGCCGCTGCGGTGTGCCGGACGCGTGGTTTCGCCGAGCTGGGCGAGCAGGTGCAGGTCCGGCTCGATCAGTCCTGAGTGGACAGCTGGACGAGTTCCTCGCGCGATCCCAAGCGGATTCGGAGCTGATCGGGCAGATCGTGCGGCTTCCGGCCGGAGCAGAGCCAGGCGTGCAGGACGGCGGCGCACACCGGACCGAGGTCGTCGGCGCCCCGGAGGCGCACTGCGGGCAGATCGGTGCCACCGATGATCCACTGGCCCGCGCGGTCGCGCGTCGCTGCGAGCAGGCAGCCGGGCAGGCGGGACAGCGAAGCGCGGATCCAGCGCAGCGGGTCGTCGTAGCGGTCGTCGTGGACGAGCACTTCCGCGAGTTCCAGCCACCGCCGGTCCGGTTCGTCGGCGCAGGCCACGAGCACGCCACCGGAGGAAGGTTCGTCGAGCGCCGCGGCCGGGAAACGGGTCACTTCTGCCGTCTGCGCGGTCAGCTGGACCTGGACCAGCTGGCTGCCGGCGCCGACGGGCTCGAATGCCGGCAGCGGGACGGCGGCGGAATCCGCGGGCGTCGCTGGTTCTGCCAAGTCCAGGCGGGTGTAGATCTCAGCGCGCAGCAACGCCGCTGAGCGGCCGGGCTCGGAGGTCGCGAGCTCGGTGATGGGGGCGTACTTCTCCGGTGAATGGCCGTCGATCGCTGCGTTGACCTGCTCTTTCAGTGCGACGCTCGGGTCCAGGCGGGGTGCGGTTCGCAGCAGTGCGGCGATCGGGGAAGCCGGGTCGACGGTCTCCTCGGGCCAGGTCGCCAGCAGGACCGGGGTGCCCAGCGCGGCCGAGTAGAACGTCACCGAACCGTGGTCGCCGACGGTGACGTCGGCCGCGACCAGCCCGGCCCGCCAGCCCTCTTCCGGCGGCAGGACCACGACACCGGCCCGGGCGCACTCGGCCAGCCACATCCGCACCTGCCAGGGCGAATGCCCGTGCCAGATGTTCGGGTGCAGCGCCACCACGACGCGGTACTCGTCCAGCGGCAACTGACGGGCGAGGTCAAGCACCAGCGACGGGTGCCGGCCGAACAGCGAAGGACCGCCCCAGGTGGAGGAGACCACGACGCAGCGCTGGTCGGGGTGGATGCCCAGCCGGTTGCGGTAGGAATCCCGCAGCGGGCGGCTGGCCAGCATCCGGTCGAAGCAGGGATCACCCGCGACCAGCGCGATCGGAACGGCTGCCGGGCAGTACCGCGAGAGGCGGTCGAGCTGCTCGCGGTGCGACATGACCGCGACGGAGGGAACTACCTCGCCCTCGTGCAACAACCACGCATCGGAAAGACCGAAGACCGGATTCTCCGGGATTCTCCGGGATTCTCCGGGATTCTCCGGGATTCTCCGGGATTCTCCGGGATTCTCCGGGATTCTCCGGGATTCTAGAAATTTATTGTAGCCCATTCCGTGGGGAAGGACGATCAACGGCGCGTTGACCTCGTGCAGCGGTCCGCCGTAGCTCGCCGAGACGGCGAGGTCGAATTCGCCGCGCACCGCCTGCGCCCAGTCGATCGGTGCGATGCCGCGCTCGGCGAGGAATTCGGTGGTGCCGGTGGTGAACGCGCTCGATCCGATGCAGGTGAACGCGGTCTGGACGCGAAGGTCGCCGGCCCAGAGCGGCACCACGTCGAGCAGTCGGGTGGCCGCGGTGACGTTGTGCACGACCACCAGCACGCGCCGGGTGGTCGGGGTGGTTCGCCACCGCTCGCCGGGCGCGCCGATCAGCAGGTCGTTCCACTCCAGCGCCACGGTGATCATCCTATCGGCCGGGTGCGGTTGCCCGATCGCGGGAATTCGGGCGGCCGGTAGCGCGGTGGACCTGAGGTCGGGTTCTGGGGCCGGTCCGCGCTGTTCAGCGGCCGTGGTAGGTGAAGGCCGCCCGGCGGAGTGCCGCAGGGACCTCGTGGTGCGCGGTCCAAGCCACGATGCGCCTGCCCCGGCGGCGGAGTCGTGCGCTGGCGCTTCGCGGCCCTCGGCGGCACCTGATGCCGCCCCGGAGCCGGGTGCTGAGTGAGTCCACCGGTGCGCCCCGGGTGTTGACGGCACGCGGGGCGTGTAGGGTGAGTGGTGGTCGTTGTATTTCTGGGTTCGTGTTTTGTGCATGCTCGCAGGATGTTGATGCGGGCGAGCTTCTTTCTTTGGTTTGCAGCTGGAGTGAGCCGCCGTCTGAGATCCCCCGGCCCGGGCCTCCGCACGGTGTGGGTGCCCGTGATACCCCAGCTCCCGAAGGAGACTGACATGACCAACGGAACCGTGAAGTGGTTCAACTCGGAAAAGGGCTTCGGCTTCATCGCCCCGGACGACGGCGGCCCTGACGTCTTCGTGCACTACTCGGCCATCGACGCCGGCGGCTTCCGCAGCCTGGACGAGGACCAGCAGGTGACCTACGAGGTCAGCCAGGGTCCCAAGGGCCCGCAGGCCGACCTCGTGCGCGCGGTCTGAGACTCCGCTGAGTTTCTTCCCGGCCCGCACCTCGTGTGCGGGCCGGGGACTACGGTTTCACCCGGCATCGCTCCCGCACCCGCCATTTGCGGTGCGGTGGAGGCGGGCCGAACCGATCTAGTCCAGCAGCACGCTCTCCGCCGTGACGACGCTGCCCGCCACTGGGCGCGCAACGAAACGGCTGGCCGCAGCCTGCTGCAACACCAGTTTTCTCTCTTCCGGTTGAGCCGAGCGCGTTTGCGCGGGCCGGGTTCCCGGAGCCGAGCCTTGTTTCTGCCTGCGGTCCTGCAGCGGCGACTCTCTGCGTTGCGCCAGGTCACAGGATCCTTCGACGTGCATTGGAGCCCGATGCGGGCTAACTACAGCCTGATCACGACCCTGCCCACAGTGTTCACAGTGGATGGTGACCTCGCTGGCGACGGTGTCACCCTGCTCGCCGAGTGGCTCTGGCCGCACCTGCTGACCGGACCACCGGACACGCTCGTGGACCTGGCCCTGGCCAGCACCATCGATACCGCCGGGCTCGACCTCCTGGTCGCTGCACGCACCTACGCGGCCCATCGGCACATCCCCCTCCACATCATCAACGCGGCGCCCCGGGTGCTTCGCGTGCTGCATGCGGCCGGAGTGAGCGCACTCCCGGGCCGCAGCCCCCGCGCCGAGTTCGCGACCACCACGGCCGCGACGCCTGCGCCTCGGCAGCACACCGCGGCGGTGATGGCCTGATGCGGCACTCCCGCCACGTCGCGCGGACGTTGTCCGATGACGCCTGGCAGATCACCGATGCCGAAGGCCAGCACACCGCGCGCATCGCAGGCACCGAACACGACGCGATCGCCCGCGCCCACCACCAGCTCGCCGCATACGGCGGAGGACGCGTGTTCGTCACCGACGCCGACTGACCACCCCACTACCTGCCCGCTGAACGTGAAGCCGAAAAAGGCTGCGCCCGTGGGCATGAGCCTTCCCGAAAGGACCTTCCTGTGAACCTTTCCACCTCCCTCCGCCCCGGCAACGGGCCTCGGAGCGGCTCCGCGCAGGTTGACCGGCGCGGGGCTCTCCCGCGCCACGACCCGCGCCCACCCCGCGATCGGAGGCCGGTGGCGCCGGTGGCGTTCCTCGAGCCCAGCACGCCCCGCACCACCCCAGCCCCCCAGCCTCGGCGCACAGATCAGGACGAGGAGACTCTGCGCCCCCTCCGCGCCCCGTTTACCGCCGACGAGCCCGGAGGTCAGCGGTCGAACGCATAAGCCCTGCGCAGCACGAACATTCGTACCCTGGTGGCATGAGCGAAGTTCTGACGACGCGTCGCGCCTACGCTTCGGTCAAACCCTGGATGCGAGGGTGGATTCACCTGGCCAGCGTGATCGGGTTCTCCGCATCCGGCACCGTGCTGATCACCCTGGCCGCCACGACCGGCCGGCCGACGACAACCGTGGCCGTGGCGCTCTACATGGCCGGGGTGCTCGGCCTGTTCGGTGTCAGTGCCGTCTACCACCTCATCACGTGGCGCTCCGAACGTGCTCGCACCTGGATGCGGCGGCTGGATCACTCGATGATCTTCCTGCTGATCGCAGGCACCTACACTCCGATCAGCCTGCTGGCCCTGCCCCAGGACACCGCGCGCATCGTGCTGGGCGTGGTGTGGGCCGGAGCGCTTGGCGGCATGCTGCTCAAACTCGCCTGGCCCCACGCGCCGCGCTGGGTCGGTGTCCCGCTCTACATCGCTCTCGGCTGGGTCGCGGTGTTCGTCCTCGGCGACCTGCTGCGCACCGCCGGTGTCGCGGGACTGGTGCTGCTGCTGGCGGGTGGCGTCCTCTACACCCTCGGCGCCCTCAGCTACGCCACCCGGTGGCCCGACCCGTGGCCGAGCACGTTCGGCTACCACGAGGTCTTCCACACCGCCGTCACCGCAGCGGCGATCTGCCACCACATCACGGTCTGGCTCCTCCTGCCCATCACAACCGCCACCTCTTGACGCGGCGAGCAGACCCCCGGCTCTCCCACCTGGGAGCGCCGGGGGTCTGTCATGTGGCGAGGTTGTTCAGGAAGACCATGCCGCTGTGGGCTGCGGCGGCGAGTCCGTCCAGCACTGCGCGGGTCAGATCAGCGGCCTCAACAGGCGCGGTCACCACGAAGTAGGCCACCAACGCCGCGGACAGCCACGCGGCGGCCAGTCGGGCACGCACAGGCACTTCTCCTCATTTCTCCGGCGGGCCGGTGTGCTCGGCGAGCTGGTCCTCGAGGGTGATGATCCGGCACGCCGCAGCAACCGGAGTGCCTTGGTCGATGAGTTCGCGGGCGCGTTGGGCCCGCCGCAGTTGCCGCCGCGAGTAGCGCCGGTGCCCCCCGGCCGAACGCTGCGGATCGATGAGGCCGGCCTCTTCCAGCGACCGCAGGAACGGCTGGGTCACCTCCAGCATCTCCGCAGCCCGCCCCATCGTGTAGGCGGGGTAATCCTCGTCGTCGAACTTCGCGTCGGCGCCGTGCCGATCCTCGTTCAATACCGCTCCCTCACCCCTCAACAAGGCCCCCGGCGCACCACTGGTGCACCGGGGGCCGCGAGGAGGTAATTACTCACTACTCAGGCCGCTCATCCATCCACGAACACCGGGAGTGGGGCGGCGGGGAAAACAATGACTCGACGACCCCCTTCTCACTCGCGTACGGATTGCGGACTTACCCTTTTTCGCTCCCTGGGGGCAACCGGCCGGTTGCCCCCAGGGACCTGCCAATACAGCTCCACTTTCATCACTCGCGGCGCCGATTCGTCGATGATGGCGCGTTAGTGCTCTCCGTCTGTGGAGAGATACCCTAACAGGGTCAAGCGAGCATGTCTACAGCGGCGACCGCAGAAATTTTCCCGGGCTGCGGTGGGCTTACTGTTCCTGGCGTGAAGAAGACGATCATGCGACCGTGGCGCCTGACCACGGCAGTTCTGGCCTCCGCCCTGATCGGAGCGGCCGCGCCCGCCGCCTACGGCGCGTTCGGCGACGAGGCTCCGGTGCAGAGCGGACGGGGCACGCCGTACGTCGAGACCAGCCTGATGTTCGGCACCGTGCGTCCCGACGGCGGAGCTCCGGTCACCGACGAGCAGTTCCACTCCTTCGTCGACGAGGTCGTCACGCCGCTGTTCCCGGCGGGGCTCACGGTGCAGGACGGTTACGGCCAGTACCGCGACGACAACGGCGTGGTGGAGAAGGAGCGCTCCTTCGAGCTGGTCCTGCTCTACCCGGTCGCCGAGTACCAGGACAGCGACCCGAAGATCGAGCAGATCCGCTCCGAGTACACCAAGCGCTTCGCGCAGGAATCGGTGCTGCGCATCGACGACCGCTCAGCCGTGGACTTCTGAGCGGCTGCGTCACGTCGATCCGGGCTTGGTCGTCGTCGGCGGGAGCTGGCTGACCGCCTCTCGTCCGGCGTTTCCGAGGCAGCGTCCGGCCGCGTCACCCGGGGTCGCGCCACCTCCGCGAGGAATTGAGGCGGGCCCCGGGTGACGGCGGATCAGGTGGTGCGGGGAGCGCGGCGGGAGATCGCGACGCCGATGAGGCAGATCACGCCGCCGAGCAGGGCGTAGGTCGTCGGAACTTCGCTCAGCAGCAGCCAGGACAGCCCGGTCGAGACCGCTGGGACCGCGTAGGTCGAGGCGGTGAGCCGGCCCGCGTTCATCCGGCGCAGGGCGTAGGACCAGGTGGTGAAGCCGACAGCGGTCGGGAACAGTCCCAAGTAGACAGTGCTGAGGACGGCGTCGAGCGGAGCGGTCTGGAGCTCGTCCAGCAGCTGCGGGGTCCACGGCAGGAGAACCGCGGTCGCGACCACGCAGCCGAGCCAGATCGCGATCAGCCCGTCGATGCCGCGCAGCGCGACCTTCTGGAGCAGCACGCCCGCCGCGTACAGGACGGCGGCGACCAGGCACAGCACCACACCCATCCCGTCGCGGTTCCCGGCCGAGCCGAACGCGATGATCGAGAGCCCGCCCAGGGCGACCAGCGAACCGGCGATCAGCACCTTCGAGTAGCCCTCGCCCAGGAACAGCCCGGCGCCGAACGCGACCAGCAGCGGTGCGATGTTCACCAGCAGCGCGGCCGTTCCCGCGTCGATGTGCAGTTCGGCGGTGTTGAGCACCACCGTGTAAGCGGCCAGCCAGAGCACCGAGTACACCGCGACGAGCACCAGGGTCCGGCGCGACTTCGGCACCGGCGGGCGGCCGCGGAACCGGATCAGCACCAGGACGGTGAGCGCGGTCGCCGCGACCGCGAGGCGCAGCAGCGCCATGGGTGCGGGGGACAGCGACTGCCCGATGCTTCGGATCGCCACGAAGGACGACGCCCACAGCAGCACGGTCACGAGGGCGGCGGCAGCGGCCCGGTTGCGCTCGTCGGTGGCGGGAGCGGGTTGCAGGGTCTGGGTCTGTTCGGTCACGACAATTATCGTTACCAAGCCAAAACGAAAGGACAAGTGATTATTTCTACCGAAAGATTAAGCAGTGCTGTACGATTCTGGGTGTGCTTGACCTGCCAAGACTGCGCGTGCTCCGGGCGGTCGTCGCCACCGGATCGATCCGTGCGAGCGCTGACGCGCTCGGCTACACGCCGTCCGCGGTGAGCCAGCAGCTCGCCTCGCTCCAGCGCGAGACCGGCCTGCAGCTGTTCGAACGGGTCGGTCGCGGGATCGAACCGACCACCGCGGGCCAGACCCTCGCGGCCGAAGCCGAGCCGCTGTTCGCCGCGGTCAGCCGACTCGAAGGCGTGGTCGGCGACCTGCGCGCCGGACGCATCGGCAGCCTGTCGATCGGCTACTTCAGCACCGCCGGGGCGACCTGGCTGCCCTCGATCGTCGCCGCGCTGCGCGCCGAATTCCCCGAACTGCGGCTGGAACTGCGGCTGACCGAGCACGATCCGTCCGATCCGGACATCGACATCTTCGTCGAGCGGCCCGGCACCGAGCACCCGCCGCACGTGGAGGTGCGCCACCTCACCGACGACCCGTACCTGGTGGTCGTCCGCGACGACGACCCGCTCGCCGGGCGCGAGGAGGTGCCGCTGGCCGAACTGGCCGAAAGGCACTGGGTGGACAACGACTTCGCCGCCGGAGCGTGCCGGCAGGTGCTCCTGGAAGCGTGCGCCGAGGCGGGGTACGCGCCGCGGTTCGCAGTGGAGACCCGCGACTACCAGACCGCGATCCCGTTCGTGGCAACGGGAATCGGCATCACGGTGATCCCGCGCCTGGGCATCGGGAACCTGCCCGCCGGGCTGACCGCGGTCCCCGTGGTGGCGCCGGCGCCGATGCGCCGGATCAACGTCGCGGTGAAGAAGTCGATCGCCGACCACCCCGCCGCGCGGCGCACCGTCGCACTGCTGCACGAACTCACCGCCGTCGACTTTTGAACCTCGCCCGCTGCGGGCACTCCTGTTGCACGAGCGATGGGAGGGAGCCATGACGTCCGAACCGAGCGCAGGGCGGACCGAGCAGCGCGCCGGGACGGCGCACAGCACTTGGGCGCTGGCCGGCTCGCCGCCCGCCGGGGCCCCGACCGGATGGCTCGCCTTCGCCGGCTCGATGCTGGGGCTGCTGGGGATCTTCAACATCATCACCGGCGTCACCGCGCTGGTCCGCCCCGGGTACTTCCTGGTCGCCCCCACCCGGCTGCTGGTGTTCAACTACCCGGTCTGGGGCTGGATCTGGGTCGTCTTCGGCCTGGTGCAGGTGGCCGTCGGCATCGGCGCGGTGTACGGCCGGGGCTGGGCCCGCTTCATCGGCATCGACCTCGCCGCGCTCTGCGCCATCGGGCACCTGGTGTTCCTCACCGCGTTCCCGCTGTGGTCGGTCCTGGTCATCGCCCTGTCGGTGATGGTCATCTACGGCCTGGTCGTGCGAAGTCCAGCAGGACACCTGTGACGTGGTGCCCGCTCACCGGCACGTGATCCGGACCGAATGCCACCCGGTCGCGCCGTCGGGCACCACGCCCTGCCGCCGCGGGGTCTGCGTCTGCCCGGTCCGGTCGGTGGCGCGGCATTCGATCACGTGCTCCCCGGGCGGGAGTTGCAGCACGGCCCGCCACATCCGCCAGGTGTCCCGGCTGACGTCGACGGCGAGTTCGGCGACCTGCCACGATCCGCCGTCGGCGCGGACCTCGACCCGGTCGATCCCGGTGTGCTGCGCCCAGGCGATCCCGGCGACCGTGACCGCCCCCGCGGGCACCGGCGGCCCGGGCTGCGGCCGATCGATGCGGGACTCCGTCTTGATCGGTGCCTGCCGCGCCCAACCGCGCCGTTCCCAGTAGTGGGGCCGGTCGAAGGTCGTCACCTCGGCGTCCACCAGCCACTTGGTCGCCGAAACGTAGCCGTACAGGCCCGGCACGACCATCCGGACCGGGAAGCCGTGCTCGGCGGGCAGCGGCTCGCCGTTCATCTCGACCGCCAGCAGCGCGCCCCGGTCGGGTTCGAGCAGCACGTCGAGCGGAGTGCCCGCGGTGTAGCCGTCGACGCTGGTGGTGAACAGCTGCTGCGCCCCGGGCCGCACCCCGGCTTCGAGCAGCAGGTCGCGCACCGGCACCCCGGTGAACGTCGCGGTGGAGATCAGGTTCCCGCCGACCTGGTTGGAGACGCAGGTGAGCGTGATCTGCCGGGCTTCCAGCCTGCGCCGGAGCAGGTCGTCGAAGCTCAGTACGAGCTCGCGCTGCACCATGCCGTGCAGCCGCAGCTGCCAGTCCTCCGCGCGGAGCTGCGGAACGGTCAGCGCGGTGTCGATCCGGTAGAAGTCGCGGTTCGCGGTGAGGAAGGTCGGGGTGCCGGAGGACGCGAAGTCGGCGCCTCGCGGGACGGGTGGGGACGGAACTTCCGGGATCCTCGCGGCGGCGGTTCGCCGCGAGGTCGACACCCCGGTCGCGTTCTGGAGGAAACTGCCCGCCAGACCGGCGACACCGGCCCCGACCAGCGTGATCCCGGTGGTGATCAGGAACCGCCGCCGATCGGAGTCCAGGCCCGTCGAGGCCATCCCGGCGACGTGGTGCAGCCACCAGAACACGACCACGCCGACAACCAGCGAGGTCAGCGCCGCGGCCAGGCCGCCGTCCGAGCTGGCCACCGCCGCGCTCACGCCGACCAGCCCGAAAACCGCGATCAAGGTGGCCCCGGGCCACGCGCGCCGTCGGGACAGCAGCCCGGCGCAGACGGCGAGCAGCGCGATCACGAGCGTCATGCCCACCATCAGCGCCGTCTTGTCGCCGGTGCCGAACGCGGCGATGGCGAACTCCTTCACCGGCTCCGGCGTCAGGTAGATCACCGAGTTGCCGACGGCCACGAGCGGTGAGGTGCGGGTGCCGGTGATGCCCGCGACCAGGTGCCCGGAGCCGAGCGCGGCGGCGGTGGCGAACAGCCCGACCACGGCTGCGCGCATCCGCGGGATGGGGACAGGGGTCATGGCTCCATTCGACGGCCCGAAAGCGGGCTGGGCCAGTCATGACGACGATTCGTAAGACAACGGCAAGACCTTGTGGATTGCTTACGGCCGACCGCTCGGACAGCCGGATCGGGCTGGTCGCTCGTACGGTCGTGGCGTGCGAGTTCTGGTCACCGGCGGTGCCGGGTTCATCGGATCGGCGGCCGCCGACGCGTTGGCCGCGAGGGGCCACGACGTCGTCCTGCTGGACGCGTTCCTTCCGCAGGCGCACGGGGAGGACCGGCCTTCGCGCCATCCGCTGGTGCGCGGCGATGTGCGCGATCCCGAGCTGCTCCGCGAAGTGCTCCGGGACGTCGACGTCGTGTGCCACCAAGCGGCGATGGTCGGGCACGGCCTCGATCCGTCCGACATGCCCGACTACGCGTCGCACAACGACTACGGGACGGCGGTGCTGCTCGCCGCCATGCACGCGACCGGGGTGCGCCGCCTGGTGCTGGCGTCCTCGATGGTCGTCTACGGCGAAGGGCGTTACCGCTGCCCCCAGCACGCGTTCGTCAAACCGGCGCCGCGGCAGGCCGAGGATCTGGCTGCCGGCCGGTTCGAGCCGAGATGTCCGGACTGCGCGACACCGCTGGAGCCCGAGCTGGTCCCGGAAGACGCCGACCTCGATCCGCGCAGCACCTACGCGGCGACGAAGCTGGCCCAGGAACACCTCGCCGCCGCGTGGGCCAGGCAGACCGGTGGCGGCACATGGGCACTGCGCTACCACAACGTCTACGGCCCGTGGATGCCCAGCGGGACCCCGTACGCCGGTGTGGCGTCGCTATTCCGCTCGGCCCTGCACCGAGGTGAAGCTCCGGTGGTCCTGGAAGACGGCCGCCAGCGGCGGGACTTCGTTCACGTCAGCGATGTCGCGGCGGCGAACGTCGCCGCGGTGGAGGCCGAGCCGCCGCCGGGCGAGTTGGACGCGCTGAACATCTGCTCCGGCGAGCCGCACACCATCGGCGATCTCGCCCGCGAGCTGGCGCGGGCGTGCGGCGGGCCGGAGCCGCACGTCGCCGGTGG
>NZ_JBEOVY010000023.1:0-36914 GCF_040295745.1 Saccharopolyspora sp. NPDC002686 | reverse complement strand
GTAACAGTGTTCGAACACTGTTACGCACTCACGACCATCTCAGGCCGAGCACCGAGGACAGGTGCGGGGCATGCCCTGCCAGCCTTCACGGCGCAACACTGCGATGACCTCCTGCGCCACGCCACATGGATCAGTGCGGACGTCGTGCCAGCCATAGGTCAGACGTGCCCTCGCTGCCAGCTCGGCAGCGTTGTCGCGTCGCCGATCTCGAAACGCGATGCGTCGCGTTTCGTGGAACTGCCGGCCGTCCAGACGCACGGTCAGGCGCACCCCTGAGTCGTCGTAGACCACGTCTTCCCAGAGGACGACGTCGTCGACCACGAACGGAGCCTGCCGCTTGCCCGTCGGCAAACCATGTGCCTGCTCCACGTTCCTCAAGTACTCGGTTTCCAGGACGGAGAGCGCACCACCTGCTAGCAGGTGCAATGCCTGCTTCAACGCTTTTCGGTAGCGGTACGGCGGTCTGAACTCGAGCTGTGCTTGCACTCTCCACACAGCTAGCCGGTTGGCCCCGACCAGCTGCACAAGGCGATCGCGTGCCGCAGCGGGAGTCGGCTCGGCAACTGCCATGTCGATCACGGTGTCTTCGCGATTCGTCCGTGGCGGTTCCGATGGAGCGACGATGTGGTGGAACGCGCGAGAGCGGTGCACCTGGACGATCGGCAGCTGCGAAACAGCGGATTTCTTGTACGGCACCGTGATGTGCACCGGCGAGTCCGCTGCGATCGGCAGCATCCCCCACTCCTCGGCAGCGGTGCGGTGGCTCAACACCGCCCAAGGACCGCCGTAGCACAGCGCCGCACTGATCAACGAAGATCTCGGCAGCGGCCCGGTGAAGACCGCATACACATCCGGCAACACCCGCTGCCACCGCCGTGCCTCGATCTGCGCATTCGCGAAGTCCTGGGACAGCCCGAACTCACGAAGCTGCTCGTTGGAGACCACTCCGCACTGGGAGTCCAGGACCTTCGTCCACCGCTCCTGCTCCACTGAGGACAGTGACACATGACGGGACCACTTCGATTTCGTCAACATGTCGTCCAAGATCCGCAGATGGCATGTTTTCCGCCAGCACCAAACCAAAATCTGTGGATCAGTCCATCGCCTGTGGACAACTCGCACCCACCGAACGGGTCTGCCGATTCAGCTGGTCCGGTTCCGCACCCAGTCGCGCATCAGCGGCTGGATCTCGTCGAGGAAAGCGGACTTCGCGCGCGTGTAGTCGTCGTAGTCCGGTGCGTCCGCATGCTGCTCGGCCAGGTCGCACTTGATCTGTTCGTAGCGACTCGCCTGCTCGGGGTGGTGTCGAAGCCAGTCGCGGAACTCGACGACGAACGCGGCGAACGGAGAATCGGTTCGCCGGACGTGCAGGATGGCGGCCTCGGCGGGAGCGTGGAAGAGCCGCTTCTCGTAGAGCGCGGCATCAGCACGATCACCCGGCCTCGGGGTGTCCCGGTAAACGCCCGGGGAATCCCGCCGCGCGCCACGAGCAGGGACGAAGGGCGTCGGCGCGAGAGCGTCGGCGAGTTCCGCCAGATCCGGCAACGACGGCATCCGCACCTGCAAGTCCACGATCGGCTTCGCCGCGAGGCCCGGTACCGCGGTGGAACCGATGTGCTCGTAGACGAAGTGCTCGGCCCCGGCAAGAGACGCGAACGCCGACCGAACCCCGCGGAGCAGGTGCTCCGCCCGAGCAGGCCAAGCCGGATCGTGCTCGACGACAACGGCAGACGGCATGCGGCGACGCTACCAACACCCCGGCTCAGCGCCTTCGAACCGTGCGCCGGGCGTCGTACCGGCGGAAGGATTCGAGTGCCGTGCGGATTCGGTTCAGGGCGTTGTCGATCCACGGCAGCGCGACGGGGTCGGCTGATCGCAGGGCTTCCCAGCGCTGTTCGTCGGTGTCGCCGTAAAGCAGGCTGGTTGCGACTCGGAAGCGTGGTGCGGTCGGGTCGTCGCCGAAGGCCGAGCCGGTGAGGACGCCGATCCCGTGGTGGTCCAGGAGGTGATCGGCGACGGCGTCTGCGCCTTCGATGCCGTGCTCGGCCAGGTCGGCGGCGAGGGGGCTGAAGTCGGGGTAGAGGTAGAAGGCGGCGGTCGGTTTCCGGCAGCTGGCGCCGACCGCGGTGAATTCGTGGTGCACCGCGGTGGAAACGGCCTCGTGCAGGGCTCGGCTCGACGCGATGTGCGCCGTGACCTCCGCGGGTTCGTCGAGGACGTGCGCGGTCACTTCCTGCATCGGTGCGGCCAGGCTCGACCAGACCTCGCTGGCCAAGCCGATCACGGTGTCGAGGGTTCGGGTGCCGAGTTCGCCGGTGGGGAAGCGGGCGAAGCCGATGCGCCATCCGCCCAGGGCCATGCTCTTGGACAGGCCGCCGGTGACGAAGCAGCGGTCGGGGATGTGCACCGCGGGGGAGATCACTTTCTCGGGTTGGTAGGCCACGTCCCGGTAGATCTCGTCGGAGATCACCGCGAGGTCGTGCTCCTCGGCGATGGCGCACACCCGCTTGATGAGCTCCGCCGAAGCGACAGTGCCGGTGGGGTTGTCGGGCAGCGTCAGGACCAGGACCCCGGGGTTGCCGCCCTCGCGACGGGACCGGGTGAGGGCGTCGGCGAGCAGGTCCGGGTCGGGGACCCCGCCGGCCTCCTCGGCGACGTCCACCCAGAGGACGCGCTTTCCGGTGAGCGCGGCCTGGGCCGCGTAGGTCACCCAAGAGGGGCGGGGCAGCACGACGTCGCCGGGCAGCGCCGCGATCAGCGCGTACAGCAGGGCTTTGCTGCCCGGTGCGGTGACGATCTGGTCGGCTGCGGTGGGCAGGTCGCGGCGGGTGAAGTAGCCGGCCGCCGCCTCGCGGACGCGGGCGTCGCCCACGACGGGACCGTAGCCGTTGCGCCCTGCGGCGTCGCGGAGCACGTCGGCGACCGAGGGGAGGACGGGCAGGCCTGCTTCGCCGAAACCGAGGTGGACCACCTGTTCCCCGGCTGCGCGCCGGGCCGCCAGCCGTTCGTTGATCGCCAATGTCGCCGAGTGGGCAACCACGTCGTCCTCCTTCGCACCGCACACATCCTGTGCAAAAAATATTGCACAGACCGACCGCAATGCCAAGAACATGTCGAACGTGCAACCTGCTTTGCAGGGCGAGCGAGCGGGTGAGCATCATGTGTGCATGCCCGCCGAGAAGCACGCACCGGAGACCTTCGACGAACTCGCCGCACTGCTGCGGGCCAGGCTGCCCGGGCTCACCCGATCCCAGCGGCTCCTGGCCGAGCGGGTGCTCGCCGATCCCGAGGGCGTGGCCTTCATGACGGTGACCGAACTGGCCGCGGCCATCGGCGTGAACGAGTCCACTGTGGTCCGCTTCGCCACCGGACTCGACCTGGACGGTTTCCCCGGTCTGGTGCGCTTGTGCCGGGAGCGGCTGCGGGAACAGGCCCAGCTGCTGCGCAGGTTCGCCAACCTCGAATCGTTCGCGGCCCAGGCCCGGCATCCCATCGAGCTCGCAGCCGCCTTCGACCAGGCCAACATCACCCGGAGCATGGCGCGGGTCGACCGGCCCGCCTGGCAGGCGACGGTCACCGCCCTCGCCGAGGCGCCCCGGGTTCACGTGATGGGGCTGCGCAAGTGCTACTCGGTGGCGCACCTGCTCGGGTACCTGCTCGGTCTCGTCCGCGAGGACGTCTCGGTGCTCGACGGTGCGCACGGCACGCTGACCGACCAGCTGCGCCGCGTCCGCGAAGGTGACTGCTTCGTCGGCATCTCCATCCACCGGTACTCCGCCGACACGGTGCGCGCCTTCGAGTGGGCATCCGGGAGGGGTGCGACCGCGGTGGCGCTGACCGACAACCCCGCATCACCGCTGGTCCGCACAGCCGAACACGCCTTCTACCTCGACACCACGGGGGTGTCGGTGCTGCGCTCGATGACCGCGTTCGTCGCGCTCGTGCAGGCGATGGCCACCGCCGTCGCGGCGGAGCGCGGAACCGAGGCGCGCTCCGCCCTGCTCGTCGAGGAGGAACTGCTCGACTCGTTCGAGGTCTACACGCCCGGCAGCGACGATCGATGACAGTCCGACGGGGGCGGTTCAGTGCAGGATCGCGAGCTCGACGGCGTAGACGGCCAGGGAGACGAACAGCAGGATCCACGAGCTGTAGAGCACGCGCTTGAGCGCAGTGGAGCGGGCCATGCCGACGGGCGCGATCATGTTGACGCCGGGCGCCGGGCCGTAGGTATCGGCCTGCGCGGAGGCCAGCAGCACCACCGACCACGCCGGAACCGGAACGCCGAGAGCGGCGGCGGTCGGGCCGAAGATCTTGTCCACCAGCACCACCTGCGCCGCTGAAGCGCCCTGGATGCCGAGCCAGCCGATCAGCCCGACGATGATCAGGAAGGCGAACGTGCCGAGCGCCTGCAGGTTCCCGCCCCACTGCGCCATCAGCACCTCGTACGGGTTGATCTCCTCGGTGATCAGGAACAACGCGCCGAGCAGCCAGAACATCAGCAGGAAGTTGAACAGCCGGCCGCAGCCCTCGTAGAGGGCGGTCAGCAGTTCGGTGGCCTTCAGGCGACCGGCGAAGCCCGCGACGGCGGCCATGACGAGCAGGGCTAGAGCGGCGAACGCCGTGCCGGGGCCGGCGATGACCGCGTACGCCACGATCGCGACGAAAGCGACCAGGAACGCGACGGTGCTCGCGCGGGCGTGCGCGGGGATCTCCGCGCTGCTGTCGGCCTCGTCCTCTTCGCTGTAGTAGTCGTCCGCGTCGACCGGGTTCCGCAGGTTCCAGCGGACCAGCGCGAAGCCCGCCGCGAAGCACGCCACCGCCAGCGGCCCGCCCGCGGTGAGCACGAAGTCGGGGTAGGAGATGCCCGAAGCGGTGCGGATCGCGACCATCGAGCCGACGAACGGCGCGACGAACATGCCGCAGGTCCCGCCGACGAACAGCATGAGCGCGGTACCGGACTTGGTGAAGCCGAGCCGCGCGGCGATCGGGATGACCAGCGGTGCGGCCAGCGCGAACGCGCCGATGAGCGTGCCGAGCGCGACCACCAGGACCGCGCTGGCCAGCATGATCCCCAGCTGGGCGCGCGCCGGGGAGTCGTCACCGAGCTTGCGCATGATCATGCGCACCAGGTCGGCGGCGGCTCCGGTGCGCAGCAGCACTTCGCCGAGTCCGCCGCCCAGGACGATGATCATGCCGATCGCCAGCACGTCCGAGCCCAGCGCATCGCCGAGGAAACCGGCTGCCTCCGCGGGGTTCGAACCGAGGACGAGCAGAGCCGACGCGCTGGTCACGACGGCGGCGATCACGATGTCCAGATCGATCAGCAGCAGCACGACGAACAGCCCGAGCGGCAGCAGGCCCCACAGGGTCGGGGGCTCGGTCAGCGGTCCGAGCACCGCGCTGGCGATCAGGCCCAGTGCGACGAGCCCGCCCTGGATCCTGCGGCGCACGGTGTTCGCGCGTGCCGGGGCCGTGTCTCCTGCGTCGAGGGTGCGGTCAAGGCTCATGCGGGTCCTCCGAGGGCGCGCCACTGGGCATGTTCGAGGAACCGTACTCAATCGAATTTGCAGTGTCATTACACAAAGCAAACTCTCTTGCATATAGCGTTCCGCGTTGCCTACTGTGAGCCATGCTTTCGAGTGCTCCAGAACGGCTGCTGGTGCGCGGCGGCCACGTGGTGGACCCGGCCTCCGGTGTCGATGGCGTCTGCGACGTCCTGATCGAGGACGGCAGGGTGGTCGAACTGCGCCCCGAGCTGCCGGCGGCGGGGGCGCGGGTGGTCGACGCCGATGGCGCATACGTCCTACCGGGCCTGGTCGACAGCCACGTCCACCTGACCCACCTGGCCAATCCGCACGCCGTCCGGACCAACGCCCACGAGCGCCTGGCCAGGGCCGGTGTCACAACAGCCGTCGAGTTCTTCGACTTCGCCAGCGCGCTGAACCAGTGGCCGGCATCCACTGCGGGCCTGACCGTGTTGGGGCTGCAGGGAATTCGGTCCCACCAGGGCACGGCGTCGCAGGCGGTGGTCCGGGACGAGATCGCTGCGGCGTTGAAGGGTGGCGCGATCGGGGTGAAGATCCTCGGCGGTCACTTCCCGAACTCGCCGGACACGTCCGCCCGCGTGATCGCCGAGTCGAACGAACTCGGCGCCTACTGCGCTTTTCACGCCGGCACGACGCGCCACGGCAGCAACCTGGACGGCATGCGCGAGACCGTCGAACTCGCGGACGGCAACCCGGTCCACGTCGCGCACACCAACGCTTACTTGCGTGGCGCGACGGCGGACGTGGACGCGGAGAACCGCGCCGCCCTCGACCTGCTGATGGGTGCCCGCCGGGTGGTGAGCGAGGCCCACCTCGCCGAGTTCAACGTCTGCGTGGGCTCGATGACCAACGGGGAGCTCGACGACCACATCGTCATCAACTGCCTGCGACTGGGTGGTTTTCCGACTGGTGCGGCAGGGCTGGAGAAGGCGTTCCTCGCCGGGTACGCGCACGTGCTGCACGACGCCGGGGCTGAACCCGCCCATGTGACGGGGGAAGAGGGTCTGCGGTTGTGGCGCCAGGACCCGGGCGGAACGATGCTGAACTTCCCCGTCAACAACAGGTTCTCGGCGTTCTACCAGTCCTGCGCGCGCGTCGGTGCTACCGGTTCGCTGAGCTGGAGCGGAGACGGCGAGTTCGTCGTCGACGCGATCTCCTCCGACGGAGGATCCTGGCGCAACGTCATCCTGCGCCACGGATTCTCCCTGGTCCGGTTCGGCGCGCTGACCACGAGCCAGCTCGTCGACAAGGCGTCCCGTCGACCAGCGCAGCTCTTCGGCCTCACCGCGAAGGGGCACCTGAGCCCCGGCGCGGACGGCGACGTGGCCGTCGTGGAACCGAACACCGGCGAGGTCCGCCTGACGATCGCGGGCGGCCGGGTCGTGTTCGACGGCGAGAACGTCGCCAGCAGCGGCGGAAAGGTCCTCACCACCGCAGAAGGCGCAGCCGCCATCACCGCCCACGGCATCACCGCCGAGGTCATCGACCTCGAAACCAGCACCTTCCGAACCCGGATCACCCGCCAACCCGCACCTGCCGCCTGAAGCTCGACCGGACCAAGCGGTGGTGACGTCCGTCGATTCTGCTTGGGACCGGCTCTTCTGATCGACCGAACCGTGCCGTCGAAAACGCTGCCAATTTCCGGAGAAATCGTCTCGCGCGGGGGTCAGTCGTTCTGCTGGGTTGCGTTCTGGTGTTGTTCGAAGAGGAGGCCGTAGCGGTCGATTCGCCACAGCTGGCAGAGGACGAGGACTGCGGTGCCGAGGATCAGCGGCCAGACGTCGAGGGCGGTGAGGCCCCAGGTGATGAGGGCGAAGCCGAGCATGCCCGCCGCCATCAGGAGGCGCAGCACGATTCGGTGTGCTGCCGGGGCTTTTCCTTCGAAGTGGAGCTTTTCGCCGTAGATCCCACGGGCCGCCCAGCTGTTCGGTTCGACCGGGCCGAAGAGGCGGACGTTCAGCCAGAGGAGCCAGACCAGGACGGCGCCCACGCCCGCGAGCGACCACCAGCCGATCCAGTCGCGGCTCCAGACCGCCAGCTCGAAGACGGGGATCGCGGCGAATCGGGTCCACACGCTCCACGGGTTGGCGTGCCGCTTCCACGTCTCATCGGTCATGCCGTGGGCTTCTGCAACCACGTTGCTCGCGCTCATGGCTGTGCGTCTCCTTCGACGACGGGACATGCGGTGCGCATCTCCACTGCCATGACCGTACAGAATTTTCAGAAATTTGTGAACAGTCTGAATGTTGGGGATTCGTTGATAGGCTCTGGTGCGTGGATACCGAGCAGCGGCTGCGCGACGCGGCCGAGAAGTTGGCGCTGACCCTTTCGCAGGGCGGCATGCAGAAGACGACCGCTCGGGTGATGACCGCCCTGCTCTACACCGAGCAGGAGTCCATGACCGCCGCTGACCTGCGCGATCAGCTGGCCATCAGCTCCGGGGCGGTGTCCGCGGCGGTCAAGCAGCTGATCCCGCTCGGCCTGATCGAGCGGGTTCCGGCTCCGGGCAGCCGTCGCGACCACTACCGCTTCCGGCGCGGCGCTTGGGCGAGCCTGATGTCGCAGCAGAACGCGATCCTGCAGGTCATGGTCGCTGCGGCCGAGGAAGGCCTCGATGCGGCGGGGGACGAGGGTGCCACGGCGCGGCGGCTGCACGAGATGAAGGACTTCTACGCCTACATGGCCGAGCAGCTGGTCCCGCTCATCGACACCTGGCGCGAGAAGTACGCCGCCGAGCACGGCTGACGATCAGGTGCCGGTCCAGTGCGGGGGTCGTTTCGCGAGGAAAGCGGTGACGCCTTCGGTCGCGTCGGCTGATGCCCGGGCCCGTTCTTTGGCGGTGGACGTTTCGAGCCAGCGCTGTTCGTCGTCGGCCGGGTAGGCCGCTTCCACCGCGCGCAGGGTTTCCCGGACCGCGATCGGAGCTTGGGCGGCGATCCGCCCGGCGATCGCGAGAGCTTCGGGGAGGGCTGCTCCTAGTTCGGTCAGCCGGTTGACCAGGCCCAGGTCGTATGCGCGTTGGGCGGGGAGGGGTTCTCCGGTGAGGAGCAGTTCCCTGGCGATGTTCAGCGGGAGGGCTCGCGGAGCCCGGAACAGGCCTCCGCACTCGGCGATCAGGCCGAGGCCGACTTCCGGGAACGAGAAGAACGCCGTCCGCGAAGCGACGATCATCGTGGTGGCCAGTGCGATCTCGAACCCTCCGCCGGCCGCGGCACCCTCGACCGCGGCGATCAGCGGTTTGCCCAACTCCCGCCCGGCGATGCCGTAGGGGCCGCCGCGTTCGGTGGGTTCGCCGGCCCAGACCCGGATGTCGGTGCCGGCGGAGAAGAAGTCCGGGCCGCCGGTGAGGACTGCGGCCAGAACCGAGTCGTCGTCCTCGAACTCGTTCAGCGCTGCGTCGAGGGCCTGGGTCATCGCGCCGTCGAAGGCGTTCCGGCGTTCGGGCCGGTCCATCGTGAGGACCTGGACCGCGCCCTTCCGCTCCACTCGCACCGCCACGATGTCGCTCCTCAGCTCGGCACTGGCGTTCAAGCCGGGATTCTAAGGGCCGGTACGGGTTCCTCTGGCGTTCAGCAGAAGCTGCCTGTTTCGTCGGTCAGTTCGCCGAGGCGGGTTCCGACGTGTCCTGGGGAGTCTTCGAGGGCGTCCAGGCGGCGGTTGATCTCGGCCTGGACGACGAGTGCTTCGCGGCGGTGCCGCTGCACCAGGTCCCAGCGCTGCTGTTCGAGCGCGTGGTTCATGCAGAGCTCGGCCAGCTTGGCGCGGCGGTCCAGTTCGTCCAGGAGGCAGGACGCGAGCGGGAGGTCGCGGGAAGGGGACATGGTCACACCCCGATTCGTCGGTGGATGTCTGGTCGTCCTGCCATCCACTGTGACGGCCGACACCATCTCCACGGGCGAGATGAACTACTCAATCATGCCGATGCGCATGGCCTGAGTAGTGCGCTGAGCTGGCGTGTTGGGGTTCCGTACGCTTCGGGGTGACCTGACCGGGACCAGACGGGAGCAGCTGTGGGGATCGACGCGCCGGTGATCACGATTGGCGAGCCTGGTTCGTTCGCGTGGAAGGTCTTCCACGAGCGGCACCCCGCGATGATCGAGCAGGTGTGCGCCGCGACGCCCTACGGCGCCGAGGTGCGGAGCAGGCTGGCGGAACTGCTGTGCGAGACGACGACCGGAGCCGTCTCGCCGCTCGACGACGAGGCGCCGGACCACGACCGGTGGACGGCTTGGACCTCCGAGTGGGTCGGCGAGCGGTGGGCGGAGACGCCGTTCCTGTGGGCGGAGAGCTACTTCTTCCGCAAGCTGCTCGCCGCCGTCGGGTACTTCGAGCCCGGGCCGTGGTGCGGCGTCGACCCCTTCGCGCCGATGAAGACCGCCGAGCTCCGCAGCGATACGACCACCGCGACGCTCAAGGCCTTCGACGCCCTGCCCGGGCTGGCACCGGACGAGCGCGACGCCGCCGTGGTGCGGGCTGCGGTGTGGGGGAACCAGGCCGACCTCGCGTTCCAGCTGTCGACGGGGATCTCCGGTACTGCGGGGCTGGTGAGCGGCGGCAGCCAGGAGTTCTGGTCGCTGTTCGACGCGGCCGGTCCGGTCCACCTGGTCGCCGACAACTCCGCCGGCGAGCTCGCCGCCGACCTGGCGCTGATCGACCACCTGCTGACGACCGGCCGCGCGGACCGCGTCGTCCTGCACGTCAAACCGACCCCGTACTACGTCTCCGATGCGACGCCGGCCGACGTGCTCGGCGTCCTGCGGTACCTGGTCGAACTCCCCGGGGAGGTCAGCGCGATCGGGCAGCGCGTGTGGGACGGGTTGCGCGACGGGCTGATCGAGGTGCGCGCGCACCCGTTCTTCTGCGCGCCGCTGGACTACCGGGCCATGCCGGACGACTTGCGGGAAGAGCTCGCCCCCGCCGCGGTCACCATCCTGAAGGGCGACCTGAACTACCGGCGCCTGGTCGGCGACCGGCTCTGGCCCGCCACCACGCCGTTCGACACCGCGGTGTCGTACTTCCCGAGCCCGGTGGCCGCGCTGCGGGTCCTGAAGTCCGAGGTCGTGGTCGGTCTCGACGACGCGACCGTCGCGGAGCTGGGCGAGGGGAACTGGCGGACCAGCGGCTCCCACGCGCTCGTGCAGACCGCCCGGCCCGCCTGATCGGTCAGCTGCCGCCGGTGCGGAACTTGTCGATCATCCGGCGGTCCCGCTTCGTCGGGCGCCCGGCACCGCGCTCGCGGCGGGCCACCGGTGCCGCGGACTCCGGCGGCGGGGCCGGGGTCCGGTCGATGTAGCAGGTGGCGGCGTCGGCCGCGCCGACGCGGCGCAGGATCACCCGGACCACCTCGACGGTCTTGGTCCGGTCACCGACGCGCGCCCGGACCTCGTCGCCGGGATGCACGGCGGTCGCGGGCTTGGCCGGGCGGTCGTTGACGCGCACGTGCCCGCCGCGGCAGGCCGCAGCGGCGTCCGGCCGGGTCTTGGTCAGACGGACGGCCCACAACCAGCGGTCGACACGGGTGGATTCCACAGCACTACATGATGGCACGTCACCCCGAAGTGGTCCGTCGACCGGCTGATGTTCATGAATCCGCGTTGCGGACGACGGCCACCGGGCACTGTGCGTGGTGCAGCGCCCCCGCTGCCACCGAGCCGAGGAACAGGCCGCGGAACCCGCCCATGCCCCGGTTGCCCACGACGAGCAGGCGCGCATCGCGGGCGGCATCGGTCAGCCCGGCGACCGGGTGGCCGCGTTGCACGACCTCGTGGACCACGACGTCGGGGTGCTTGTCCCGCAGGTCCGCGGTCGCCTCGGTCAACGACCGGCGGATCTTGCCCTCCACCTCGTCGCGGAAGCTCGGCGCGAGCGGCGCGTAGAGCAGGCTCTCCTCGTGCCACGCCTGGAACGCGACGAGGTCGGCGCCGAACCGGGCTGCGGCGTCGAACGCGAACTCCAGCGCGACGCGGCTGTGCTCCGAACCGTCCACGCCGACCACGACCGGGCCCGAGGTCGCCGGGACGTCCTTGCGCACGACGACGACCGGGCAAGCCGCCCGGGTGGCGACGCCGAGGCTCACCGCGCCCAGCAGCGCACCGGTGAAACCGCCCAGACCGCGGGCGCCCAGGACCACCAGCTGAGCTTCCGCGCTCTGGCGCACCAGCACCTCGACCGGGCGACCGGTCCCGACTTCGGAGGTCACCGCCAGGCCCAGGTGGTCGGCGCGGCACCGGTTCGCCGTCCGCCGCACGGCCTCCTCGGCGTGGTCGGCGCGCATCGGGTCGTCGTTGGCGATCACGACGTGCAGCGGGGCGTGCCTGCGCTCGGCCTCCTCCGCCGCCCACTCGGCCGCGCGAGCGGAGCTGTCCGAACCGTCGACACCCACCACAACAGCAGACATGGCGAACTCCTCGGCCTCGCATTGGCAGCACGCGCACCTCGGGTACCCAGATCTGTCAGCTGCGTGTCAGGCGGGCGTCCAGCGACCAGGTGCCCGCGCCGACGATGAGCAGGAAGACGAGCCCGAACAACTGGCCGAGTTCAGCGCGGGCGTCGCTCGCGTACTGCCAGAACCCGTGCTGCAGCAGCACGGGCACCTTGGTGAAGACCTCGGCGCCGATCATGTCGACGATCATGGGCAGGGTCGCCAGCCTGGTCAGCAGGCCGATGATGATCAGGACCCCGCAGCCGATCTCGAAGCCGCCGTCGAGGTAGGCCCACACCTCCGGGGCCGGGAGCGGGGTCTGGGCGGCGAAGCGCCCGGGCCCCAGCTTGGCCGGGAACAGGAACTTCTGGATGCCTTCGGACAGGAAGATCCCGCCCACCACGATCCGGATCAGCACCACCGCTGCCGGGGCGGTCGTGCCCATCACGCGCGTTCGGAAGTCCATGCTGATCACCTGCGGGCTGGTGGTTCGAAGCGCTGCTGGCCGGGGAACCACCAGTTCGGCGGTGGTGGTCTGGTGTCCGGTTCCCAGCTGAGGTCGGCGCCCGCGGGCAGGGTGGCGGTGAGGCTGTGGTCGGCCAGCACGCGGGTGATGTCGGAGGGCGAGACGATGCCGCGGAGCCGACCGTGCTCGCTGACGAGGATCCGGCCGCGGCTCGCCTCGTTCATCCGGGACAGCACGAGGGCCAGCGGTTCCCCGGGCTCGGCGGTCGCGACCTCGGCCAGCGGACGGGCCACCTCGCGCAGCACTGTCCCGCTGCGGTCTTGCACCGGGACGGCTCGGAGGTCGTTGAGCGCCACGAGCCCGCTCAGCTGCCCGCGCTCGTCGAGCACCGGGAAGGTGGAGTGCCGGTGCGTGACGGCGGAGTCGTGGAAGAACTGCTCCACCGGCTGCGCGGCCGCCACGGTCTCGACCGGGGTGGACATCACGGTGCCGACCTCGATCCCGGCCAGCGCGAGACCGATGCGGGCCTGCCGCTCCTCGGCGGAGGCCATGTTGACCACGAACAGCCCGATCAGCACCCACCACAGCCCGGCGGTGCTGCGCGCCAGCACCTCGACGACACCGGCGGCGATCAGCAGGAAACCGAAGCCGCGCCCGGCCCACGCCGACCACACCGCGGCCCGGAACCGGTCGCCGCGCCAGGCCCACAGCACCGCCCGCAGGATCCGTCCGCCGTCCAGCGGGGCCGCGGGGATCAGGTTGAACACCGCCAGCACGGCGTTGAGCACCGCCAGGTAGCCGAGCACGGCCACGATCAGCTCGTCGGCGGCCAGCTCGACGGCCAGCCAGCTGCCCGCGCCGAACACCAGCGCGAGCACCAGGCTGGCGGCCGGGCCGACGGCCGCGATCCGGAAGTCGGCCCCGGACGTGCGCGCTTCACCTCGCAGCCGGGCCACCCCGCCCAGCAGCCACAAGGTGATGCCCTCGACGGCGACGTCGTTGCGCCGGGCGACGACCGAATGCGCGAGCTCGTGCACCAGCACCGAGCAGACCAGCAGCACCGCCGCAGCGATCCCGCTGACCGCGTAGGCGAGCGGTGGGTGCCCGGGCAGGTCGGCCGGGAGCACGTAACCGCCCAGGCTGACGGCCACCAGCGCCAGGATGCCGATGACGCTCCAGTGCAGTCCGACGCGCACCCCGGCGTAGCGCCCCAGTGGAACCGTTTCCTTCATCTGCGCCACTTCCCACCTGCGGGCGATCGCCGAGCCCGGACGGCCCGGCGAACCGGAACCCCGTCGACTCCCACTATCCGACCGGAGGGCGACGTCCACCAAGGCCACTCACTGCCCGTGCTGGACGCCGGGTTCCGCGGCGACGTCGTCGATCGGTGCGGAGCGGGTCCTCGTGCCCAACGGGAGGACGGGGCGGCCGAGGCTGCTCTGCAGCAGCAGCGCGGTGGCCGTGTAGTAGGCGCAGAGCGCGGAGACGACCAGCAGGACCGCGCCGATCGGCACCAGGGCGGGCAGCGAGGCGACGAAGCCGATCGCCAGCAGCGTGGATCCGGCCGCGAGCGTGGTCAGGAAACCGGTCAGGGCTGCGTTGTGCGCGGTGGCGGCTGCCGCTCCCGCCCACGTGATGGCGGCGAGGGCGATGAACCAGTAGCCGAAGGCCACCTGGGCGACGGGCGAGGCAGCGGGCGCGGGCAGGCCTGCGAGGACCAGGGCCATGTAGATGCCGTAGCCGATCCAGAACGAGCCCCACACGCCGTGCATGGCGGTGGCCAACCCGTCGCGGGCGCGGAAGGACCACGTCGTGGCCAGGAACTGCGCGAATCCACCCACCACCATCGCGAACGGGAAGAGCACCAGGGGAGAGCCGCCGGTGCCGAACCAGCCGGCGAGGTTGGCCGCGACCATGAACGCGGCGGCGGCGAAGCCGTACAGCCCGAGTATCGATGGCGGCGCCACGGGGGACAGCGAGATCTGGGTGTGCTCCTGCTCGCGAGCGCCCGCGACGTCGTTCGGTTCGGCCGTTCCCGCCGTGTCCTTAGTGGATTCCTGCGACATCACGAGCCTCCAACCGGTCGAGCACGCGCTGCCCATGGCGAGTTGCGCAGCCCCGGGAGGTCGCTGGTGGACAGCATCGCTGCGCGCATCAAGCCAATCCAGCGTCTCCCCGGGGTTCTCCGCGGGTCGAGGAGGCGAAAGTCCTCGAAACGGCTTCAGCGCACGACAGCCACGGGGCACGGTGCGTAGTGCACGGCGGTGTGGCTGACCGAGCCGAACAGGGTGGACCGGATGGCCCCGCGGCCGCGCGTGCCGACGACGAGCAGGTCAGCGTCGACGGCGGCGGAGAGCAGCGCTTCAGCCGGCCGTTCCGACGTCGTCACCTGTTCCTTCACCTGGACGTCCGGGTAGTGCTCCCGCCAGCCCGCCAGCGTTTCGGACAGCTCCCGGCGGCAGGCGTCGACCACGCCGGGCTCGAGCTCACCTCCCAGGTCGGGGGAGGTGCAGGCGAGGACGGCGGTCAGCTCGGCGCCGTGGCGGTCGGCGAAGTCGTAGGCGAATCCGGTTGCCCGCGCGCTGAACTCGGACCCGTCCACGCCGACGACGATCCGTTCGAACACCGGTGCTTCCGACTGTCCGCTGGTGCGTTCGTCGCGCAGCACCACCACGGGCTGAGAGGCGGTGCGCACGACCTCGGCAGCGGTCGAACCGAGCAGCACGCGACGGGTGCGGCTCAACTCGGGCGGGCCGAGCACGATGACGCTGGCGTGGGCGGCGACATCGCGGAGCACGGTGGCCAGGACCCCGATGCGCACCACGGTCCGCACGCCCAGCTCGGGGAACCGGCTCCGGCACTCGGCGGCCATGTCCTCCAAAGCCTGCTCCGCCGCGTTGTGCTGCGGCCCGACGACCTCGCTGGGCAGGCGGATCCGGGTGAACTGCTCCAGCGGGACGGCGATCGCGTGCACCAGCAGCAACGACTGCTTCCTGGTGACCGCTTCGAGCGCCGCCCACCTCGCGGCCCGCTGCGATCCAGCGGAACCGTCGAACCCGGCGACGACCTCGGCCGAACGCGAACCACGCATGTCCGCCACCCCCTGCGCCCCAGGATGTCGGCTCGCCGCCGGGCTCGCAGGCCCAGCGCTGCCGGCCGATCCGACGGAGATCGGCCAGCAACGCGGCTCAGGCGAAGGCCGCGAGGACTCCGGCGGCCAGGGCCGAGCGCTCGACCATCCCGCTGACGGTGGCGTGCTCGTCGCGGGCGTGGGCTCCGGCGCCCACGGCTCCGAGGCCGTCCAGGACCGGGATTCCCGCGTCGAGGACGAGGTTTCCGTCGCTGGCGCCGCCGACCGCGGTTTCGCGCAGGTCGGTGCCCATCTGCCGGGCGCACTGCCGGGCCAGCTCGAACAGCTGCCCGACCTCGGGGGTGCGTTCGAAGGCAGGCCGGTTCCAGCCGCCTTCGACGAGGACGCTGGTCCGCGGATCCACCGGCTTGATCGCCGCCATGGCCGCGGTGATGCGTTCGCGCTCAGCGGCGGAGGCGACCCGCACGTCGATCACGGCTACCGCCCGGCCAGCGGTCACGTTGCCGCGGGTTCCGCCGTGCACCACACCGACGTTGACGCTGGTTCCGGCGTCGAGATCCCGCAGGCCCTCCAGGTGCACGATCTGCCTGGCCATCTCGTGAACCGCACTGGCTCCAGCGGTCGGGTCGAGACCGGCGTGCGCTTCCTCGCCGTGCACGGTCACCTCGAAGATCCCCACGCCCTTGCGGGAGGTCTTGACCGCTCCTCCGGCGCTCGCCTCGAAGACGAACGCCGCCCGGTTGGTGCGGGCCTCGGCGATGATCGCCTCCCTGGAGCGGACGCTGCCGGTCTCCTCGTCCCCGTTCAGCAGAACTGTGCACGCAGGTCGCGGCAGCCCCAGGGCGTCGAGTGCGCGGAGCGCCCAAACCGCTTGCACCAGACCGGCTTTCATGTCGAAAACGCCAGGCCCGGTGATCCGGTCGCCGTCGCGGTGGAACGGGATCTCGGCGAGCGTGCCGAGGGGCCACACCGTGTCGTAGTGGCACAGCAGCAGTACCGGGGCGGCGCCGGGTTCCGTGCCCGGGTACCGGCGGATCAGGACGTCGCCGGCCTCATCACGCCGGATCCGCTCTTCGCCCTCGCAGCTGCCGAGCGATTCGTCGAGCCATCCGCGCAGCCAGTCCAGGCAGGCGTCCAGCGCCGCCGGATCGTCGCTGGGGCTCTCGTGCTCGGTGTAGGCGGCCAGGTCGGCGACCATCGCGTCGCGGTGCTGGTCCAGCCAGCCGGCGACCGCGCGGGCCTGGTCCTCGGTGAGCGCCGGTGTCGCGGGCAGCGGGCGGTTTCGCGCGGCGGCGAGCCGGTCGAGGGCGTCCAGCCGGGCCTCCGACATTCCGTCCGGGTCGATCTCCAGCTCGCGCAAACCGGCGGTCACCGCCCGGAGCACCGGTGTCCGAAGGCCTTTCGCCGCGGCTTCGACGAAGAGATCTTCGTACTCGGCGGTGACCTCCGTCGGTCGTCGACGCACGGCGATGTCCCGCCAGATCCCGCTGCGGTCCTTGGACTGGGTGCGCAGCCACGCGGTCAGGGCGTCGAAGGCGGCCTCGCTCGTGGCGGCGTCCGCGTCCGGGCCGAACGCCTTGACGTCGAAGGCATCGAACGACTCGACCCGGATCCCGAGCGCTTCGGCGACACCGCACACCTCCCGGCTCAGCGCCAGCATCGCCGTCCGGTGCCGGTCGATCAGATCGGCCATCGCGTCGTCGGCGAGCGCGGTGGCGGCGAGCATCGCGCCGAACGCGCCCTTGGCCCACAAGTAGCCCTCGATGTTGACGTCGGCCGTGGCCGGTCGCCATTCCTGCAGGTCGGCGACCAGATCGCGAACCCGCTCGGAGATCGGTGCGCCGCCGGGCTCGCCGATGACGAACGCACCGGGTCCGCCGTCTCGGATCACTCCGGGTTCGACGACGTCGGCGAAGATGTTGACGAACGCGGCGATGGTGCGTTCCCAACCGACGTGCTCGGCGATGATGCCCTCGTTGAAACCGTTCTGGACCGACACCACGTATCCGTCGTCGGCCAGTCGAGGCGCGATCCAGCGCATGGCTTCCTCGGTGGCTTGCGTCTTGACCGCCAGCAGCACCCGGCGCAGGGAACCGGCGTGCTCCGCGGGTGTGGCCGCGTCGACCGCGACGCTGGTGCGGGTGCCCTGCTGGTCCAGCGTCAAGCCGTTCGCCCGCAGCGCGGCGACGTGGTCGGCGTCGGTGTCGATGATGGTGACCGGGTGCCCGGCCTGAGCCAGGCTGTAGGCGAGGGTGCCGCCGATGGCACCGCCTCCCACTACGGTGTAAGCGTCGGTCATCGGCGGTTTCCCTCCTGGTGGGCGGAATCGGTGCTGGTGGCGGGTGGCCAGATCCTGGGCAGGTCGAGCACGCCGGTGCTGGAGCCGCCGTCGATCCGCAGCACCTCGCCGGTCACCCAAGCGGCTTCCGGGCTGGAGATCCACCGCACGGCGCGGGCGATGTCCTCCGGGGTGCCCGGCCGGCCCAGCGGATTGGCGTTGACCAGAGCTGCGTACTCGGGTGCGACGGGGTTGCAGGTGCTGTCGACGGCGACGAAGCCGGGGCTGACCGCGTTGACCCGGATGCCGTGCGCTCCGAACTCCAAAGCGGCTGCGCGGGTTGCCATTTCCAGCGCCGCCTTGGAACTCGCGTACGGGCCGCCGCCTGGGCGGGAGCGCAGAGCCGCGCCGGAGGAGATGTTGACGACCGACGCGCCTCGCCCGGCGGCGACGGCGCGGCGGGCGAGTTCGGCGGTCGCCAGCACCGGGGCGCGGGTGTTGAGGGAGAAGATCCGGTCCCACTCCGCAGCGCGGAGCTCGATCATGTCCACCGACGGATAGATGCCCGCCGCGTTGACCAGCACGTCGACCGGGCCGGACGCATCCCAGCAGCGGCCCACCGCTTCCTCCGGGCCCAGCGGATCCGCCAGGTCCAGCACCGCGTGCTGAGCGCCGAGTTCGTCCGCGACGGTCGCGAGCCGGTCGGCGTCGACGTCGACGAGGCTCAACGCGTTGGCGTCGGCGGCGAGTTCGTGCGCGATCGCCCGGCCGATTCCGCTCGCCGCACCGGTGATCAAGACGTGCACCATCAGGAGAACTCCTTGTCCTTGGTCTCCGGCATCCGCAGGTAGACGACCAGCGAGATCAGGGCCGCGCCGGAGACGTACAGCCACAGCAGTCCGCCGTGGTCCGAACTGGTCAGCCAGGTGATCACGTAGGGCGCGGTGCCGCCGAAGAGCGCGACGGCGAGCGCGTACGGCAGGGCGATGCCGGTGGCCCGGACCTCCGGCGGGAACTGCTCGGCCATGATCACCGCGCAGTTGGCCGAGTAGCCGAGGATCAGCAGCATGCCGGTCAGCTGAACCAGGAACAGACTGAGGAAGCTCCCGTTCAGCAGTTGCAGCATCGGCCAGGCCAGCACCACGAACCCGCCCGCGAAGGCCGCCATGGTGGGGCGGCGGCCGAACCGGTCGGACAGCTTGCCGACGAACGGCAAGAGCACCATGAAGATGATCGTGCACAGGGTCTGCGAGAGCAGCGCCTCGTCCAGCGGGAGCCCGTAGGTGGCGTTGGTGTGGATCGGCAGGTAGTCCACCCAGGTGTAGTAGGTCAGGGTGCCGGCGATGGTGATGCCGACGACCCGCAGCGCCGCCCGCGGATGTTCCACGAACATCGCCTTGAGCGGATTGCTCCTCGCCCGCCCCTCGTTGCGGAGCTGGGTGAAGGAATCGGTGTCCTCGACGGAAACGCGCAGCCAGAGACCGACCAGACCGAGGACACCGCCGATGATGAACGCTGCCCGCCAGCCCCAGGAGTGCAGCGCCTCATCGCTGAGGCTCGAGGCGAGCACGACTCCGATCAGCGACGGGATGAGCACTCCCGCGCCGACCGAAACCTGTTGCCAGGAACCGGCGAACGCCCGACGACCAGGACCGGCCGACTCCACCAGGAACGCCGAGGAGGAACCGAACTCACCGCCCGCGGCGAAACCCTGGACGAGGCGGGCCACCGCGAGCACGAGCGGCGCGGCGATCCCGATCATCTCGTAGCCGGGGGTCAGCGCGATGACGAATCCGGCGCCCGCCATCAGCCCGATGGTGAGGGTCAGGCCCTTCTTGCGGCCGTGCCGGTCGGCGTAGGCGCCGAGGATCGCGGCGCCCACCGGTCGCATGACGAATCCGACAGCGAAGACCAGGAGCGTCGCCAGCAGTGCGGCGGAACCCTCGGAGCGCGGGAAGAAGACGTCCGAGATGACCTTCGCGAAGGTGGCGTAGAGCGTCCAGTCCACCCACTCGACGGTGTTGCCGATGACGCCGGCGGTGATCGCCGTGCGCTGCTTCGGGGTGAACTTCTGCGTTGGGGTGCTGGGTGATTCGGTTCTGGGCGGGCGGGTGTTCATCGCGGCACCGCTGCTTTCGTGGTGGAGGAGGTGGGGGACGGGTCAGGCCGCGCTGGCCAGGCAGTGCTCAGCGATCTGCTGATGCGTGGCGAACCAGACGTCGTCGTGGCCGGCGATGTGGGCGAGCAGCTCGTCCAGCACGGCCAGCCGCGAGCGGTGGCCGATGATGTGCGGGTGGAAGGTGATCTGGAACAGACCGCCTTCGGTGCGGGCGGCGTCGAACTCGTCCCGCCAGATCGACAGCACCTCGCGCGGGGAGATGTAGGGCCGCAGCGAGGCGAAGCGCTCCATCATGAAGTAGGGCGCGTCGTCGCGGATCCACTCCACGGGGATCTCCACCACCCCGGTGGGCTCCCCGTTCTCCAGCAGCTCGTGCGGTTCGTCGTCGGCCATGAGCGAGGAGTCGTAGAGCAGCCCCATCTCGCGGGTGATGGCCAAGGTGTGCTCGGAGAAGTCCCAGGAGGGGGTGCGGATCCCGACCGGGCGCACGCCCGTCACCCGCTCCAGCGCGTCCGCGCTGCGCAGTTGCAGCTCGCGCTCGTCGTCGGCGGGCAGGAGCGCGTTGCGCTCGTGGATCCAGCCGTGGATCCCCACTTCGTGGCCCGCTGCGACGTAGGTCTGCGCTTCTTCCGGTCGGAGCAGCGCGCACACCGCGGGCATGAAGAAGCTGGCCGGAACGTCGTACTTCGCCAGCAGCGCGAGGATCTTCGGCACCGCCACGCGCGCTCCGTACTCGCCCTGGGCCATCTGGGCCGGACTCGTCAGGCCGTCGCGCAGCGCCGGTGTTTCGTGGTCGGAGTCGAACGACACGGCCACCGCGCACTTGGCGCCGCCGGGCCAGCTGTCGGGTCGGAGGGAGCGTCCGGCGCGGACGCGCCCGATGTGCCGGCGCCAGGTCTCCTCGTCCCACTGCCAGGGCTGCAACTCGGGTTGCGTCATCCCATTCGTCCTTCGTCGAGAGCGGGGTTGGTGGGTTCGGCGTCCGGGATCGCCGGCCGCGCGGACCGCGGCACTTGCGCGGTCGTGCTGTGGTGCCTCATCGTGGCCATCGACGCTGATCGCGCACGAAAATCGACGGAAATCGCCGCAGGAAGGCTGTGCATGGAAGATTTCGCCGGGGCGGCTTCCGTCGAAGGTCTGGACGAGACCGATCTCGCCATCGCCAACGCCCTGCAGGTCGCTCCCCGCGCCTCCTGGACGTTGGTGGGCGAGGTCCTCGGACTCAGCGCTGCCACGGTGGCCCGGCGCTGGGGGCGGCTCGTCGAGCGGGGGCAGGCGTGGGTCACCGCCACCGGCAGTCCTGAGCTGTGGCGCTCGGTGTGCAACGCCTTCCTCGACGTCCACTGCGAACCGGGGGAGCGGGAGCGGGTGGCGCTCGCGCTGGCCCGGGATCCGCGGACGAAGTCGGTGATGGAGGTGGCCAGCGGCCGCGACCTGCAGGTCAACGCCGTCGCCCGCGATCTCCCGGCGTTGTCGCGCTTCATCCTGGACGAGGTCAGCCGGCTGCCCGGCGTGGTCAAGGTGGACACCCAGGTCAGCACCCGCATCTACCTGGCCGGGAACGCCTGGCGGTTGGATGCGCTGTCCCGCGGTCAGTGCGAGCGGCTCCAGCCCGCTGCAGAAGGTGCGGCTGCGTTGCCGGGGCGCCTGTCCGCGGCCGACCACGCGCTGCTGCTCGCGCTGGCGGCGGACGGCCGGGCGCCGGTCACCGAACTCGCCGAGCGCACCGGCGCCAGCCACACGGCGACCCGCCGCAGGCTGTCCCGGCTGGCGAACTCGGGTGCGGTCGCCTTCCGCTGCGAGATCTCCCAGCACCTGACGGGCTGGCCGGTGAGCACGCTGCTGTGGGCGCGGGTGCCGCACGACGACCGGAGGCGCATCTGCGACCAGCTGGCCCGGATGCCCGAGGTCCGCCAGCTGGTCGCCATCAGCGGGAGCACGAACTTGCTGGTGTCGACCTGGTTGCACTCCACCGACAGCTCCCTGGACCTGGAGGAGCGGATCGTCGACGCGCACCCCGAGTTCGAGATCGCCGACCACGTCATCGTGCTGCGCACGGTGAAGCGCCAGGGCTGGATCCTGGACGAACTGGGCCGCAAGCGCGAGTGCGTCCCCATCGACCCGTGGTGCGACGAAGGCGCCGGGTCCGATTGCCTGACCGGGATCACGGCGAGGCTTTCTTGAACGGTCGGTCCAATATCTGTAGTGTTGCCGGTCGTGGGAAGGGTGAAGGAGTTCGATCCCGACGCGGCGCTGCGGTCGGCGATGGATCTGTTCTGGCGCCAGGGGTACGAGGCGACGTCGATGCAGGACCTGGTCGACCAGCTGGGCCTGGGGCGCGGCAGCATCTACGGGGCGTTCGGCGGCAAGCGCGATCTGTACCTGGCGGCGGTCGAGCGCTACGTGGACGACGCGCGCGCCGGGTTGCTCGACCAGCTCGCCGCACCGGGCTCCTCGCTCGACGCAGTGCGGGCGATGGTCCGCTGGTACGTGCAGACCTCGCTGGCCGATGACCAGTACAAAGGGTGTCTGACGACCAACACCGCGGTGGAGCTGCCCGGTGACGAGGCCGCCGGCCGTCTCGTGGCTTCGGCGTTGGAGACCATGGAGACCGTCCTGTCGGCCGCGTTGGTGCGGGCCAGGAACGAGGGTGAGCTGCCCGCTGATCGCGACCCGGTGGCACTGGCGCGCTTCCTGGTCACCTTGCTGCAGGGCGTGCGCGTGGTCGGCAAGACCTCGCTGCGCCGGCGGCTGCTCGACGACGCGGTCGAACAGGCCCTCGCGCTGCTCGACTGAGCCGATCCCCGTCGTTCTCGGCGGCTTTCGCATGCCTATTTTCTTGACCGAGCATTCCAATAAAGGAGATCTGATCGTGGTTTCCACGCCTGTTGCGCCCACCGACGCCGAACTGGCCGCGTCGCTGGACGGCGAGTTCACCAGCGCGCACGCCGAGGTGAACGGGACGCGGCTGCACTACGTCAGCGGAGGCGCGGGCGACCCGCTCGTCCTGCTCGGCGGGTGGCCGCAGACCTGGTGGCAGTTCCGCAAGATCATGCCCGAGCTCGCCCGCCGCTTCCGCGTGATCGCGGTCGACATGCGGGGGATGGGCGGGTCGGCCAAACCGGAGACCGGCTACGACAAGAAGACCATGGCGGCCGACATCCGCGCGCTGATCGGACATCTCGGCCACGAGTCGGCCTTCGTCGCGGGGCACGACATCGGTGCGTCGGTCGGCTACCACCTGACCGCGGGATTTCCGCGCGCCGTGCGCCGGTTGGTCACCATGGACCTGGGCGTGCCGGTCGAATCGTGGCTGGCCATCCCGATGCTCCCGGCCAGCGACGAGCAGGTCGCCGCGCTCACCGAGGGCCGCGGCGGGTACCCGTGGTGGTTCGCGTTCAACCAGCTCCAGGAACTGCCGGAACGACTGCTCGACGGACGGTTCCGGTTGCTCGTCGACTGGCTCTACGGGCACATGCTCGTCGATCAGGCCTCGGTCGACGAGCAGGCCCGACGCGTCTACGCCCACGCCTACGAATCGCCAGAGGCCATCCGGGCGGGCAACCGCTGGTACCAGACGATGCGCCAGGACGTCGCGGACCTGGACGCGTACCCGCCGGTGACCACTCCGATCCTGACCTTGGCCGCGGAGGACAACTACGCGCTGCTGCGGGAGCAGATGGCCGACAGGGGCACCGACGTGCACGTCGTCGCAGTTCCCGGCAGCGGGCACTACATCCCCGAGGAGCAGCCGGAGTTCGTGGTCGACCAGCTGACGACGTTCTTCGCCCAGAGCTAGGGAACCCGGCGGGCAGCTCAGGTCGGACCGGCGGCCCAGGCGATGGCGGCGTCGAGGGCGTCGTAGCCGAAGCTGGTCACCTCCGCTTGCACGAAGTGGTTCACCAGGTGCGGGGCGAGCCCGGCGAGCTTGCTGTCCGCGACCAGCGCCACGCGCTTGACGCTGCGGTGGTGGTCGCGGACGAAGCGGATGTGCCGGATCAGGCCGGTGATGTTCTCCCAGCCGGGGAACTCCCGGACGTGGACCACCAGCCCGGGCAGGTCGCGGTGCTGCTCCAGCCAGGAGTCGGCCGTGTGCGCCAGGGCTTCGAAGTCGGGTGCGCGGAGCGGTTCTTCGACCTCCACCACGAGCACGCCGGACTCGGGGATGATGTGGTGCGACACGCCCGGTCCTTCTGGCAGCGACGTCAACCACTCGACGGCCGCGTCCCGGTCGTCGTTGCTGAAGATCCGCACCGGGCAGGGCAGCAGGAAGCTCGCCAGGCGGGTCGATTCGGCGATCCACCGGATGTCGGTGACGACCGCGCAGCCCTCGATCAGCCGGATGAACCCCCACCCGACCTTCGCGTCCTCCCACGCCGCGCCGGCGGTGAAGCCCTGGAACTCCGGGCCGACCTGGTACAGCAGCCGAATGCGCCGGTCGTCCCGGCGCGCGGCGTCGAAGAGCGGTTCGAGGACCGTTTCGTAGTCCGCCTTCGACAGCTTGCCCACGGCCTTGACCGCATCGATCTCCGCGGGCACGTCGGCGATCTTCTCGAGCATCTCGACACCCCCTCGCCACCCGAGTATTCGTCACGGCGCGGCCAGGTGCAGGAGGGATCAGCGCGAGCTGACCCGGCTCAGTCCGAGCAGAACTCGTTGCCCCCCCGCAATACCTCGGTCGTGACATCTTTGTGCCGGTGGCAGGTGATCGGGCGAGATGCGCTGTCCCCTGGTTCGGCCTAGCCGCGGAACCGGTCGGTGGCCCCGACGATCGCCGCGCCCAGAGCCCCTGTGGCGTGGTGCCCGGCATCCACCAGCATCAGCTCGCTGCCAGGCCAAGCAGCGGCCAGTTGCCACGGGGTGCCGATCAGATTGCCCAGGTCGAGGTTGCCCTGGACAAGCGCTCCGGGAATGCCGGCCAGCTGCCCTGCCTCCGCCAGCACAACGCCCTCCTCCAGCCAGGAGCCGTGTCGCCAGAAGTGCGTGACGATCCGGGCGAAGCCGAGGGCGAAAGTCGGGTCCTGGAACCGTGGGCTCGGGCTCGGCGAGGTCGGCACGATGGCGTCCTCCCATGCGCACCAGTCGCGGGCCGCCTTGGCGTGCACGACCGGATCGGGGTGCATCAGCAGCCGGTGATAGGCGTCGGCCAGATCCCCGTCGCGGTCCTCCTCGGGCACCCCGGCCCGGAACCGCGCCCATGCCTCCGGGAAGACCTCACCCAATCCGCGCGTAAGCAGATCGGTTTCTGCCTGCCGCCCGGTGGCCAGTCCGCATAGCACCATCTCCGATATCCGGTCCGGATGCCGCTCGGCGTAGAGCAGACCGAGCACCGAGCCCCAAGAGCCGCCGAACACCAGCCAGCGGTCAATGCCCAAGTGTTCGCGCAGTCGTTCCATGTCGGCGAGCAGGTGGTCAGTTGTGTTCGCGGAAAGATCGGCCCCGGGCTCACTGGCATGCGGTGTGCTACGGCCGCACATTCGCTGGTCGAACAGCACGATCCGGTAGGCAGACGGGTCGAAGAACCGGCGCATGCCAGCCGAGCAGCCGGAACCCGGACCACCGTGCACGACCACTGCCGGCTTGCCGCGCGGGTTGCCGCAGACCTCCCAGTACACCCGATGCTTATCGCCCACATCGAGCATCCCGGACTCGTCAGGCTCGATCTCCGGATACACCCGCCACCCCCGTCCGGAACTGCATACGCTCAGTCGCAATCGCGTCGCTCAGCATAAGCGGAGAGGACTTTCGCACCAGGCTCAGAACAGGTTCAGTCCAGGCAGAACTCGTTGCCCTCGACGTCCTGCATCACGATGCAGGACTCCTCTTCGTCGTCGGCGGGCAGGAGGCGGACGCGGGTCGCGCCGAGCGCGACCAGGCGTGCGCACTCCGCCTCGAGCTTGGCGAGGCGCTCTTCGCCCACGAGCCCGGTGCCGATCCGCACGTCGAGGTGTACCCGGTTCTTGGCGACCTTGTCCTCGGGAACGCGCTGGAAGAACAGCCGCGGGCCCACACCGGTGGGGTCGCTGCAGGCGAACGCCGAATCCCGCTGCTCGGCGGGCAGCGAGCCGTTGTAGTCGTCCCAGGAGGCGAAACCCTCCGGCGGCGGGGGTGCCGCGTACCCCAGAACCTCGCACCAGAAACGAGCAACGCGCTCGGGTTCTGCGCAGTCGAAGGTGACCTGGAACTGTTTGACCGACGTCATCGCTCCAGCCTAGTGGCGCGTGCTGTTCCGGTCCTCCACGGGGTGCGCTGACTGCGAACGCAGTTTCGGTCCGGTGCAGGGGGTTTTCGCGGTGGGACATGGGGTATCCCGCTCGGGACATGCTGACTTACCTGGGGGATGTGATCGGGATGGGGAAGTGCGCTGTGGCGGCTGTCGGTGGTGCGGTCGTGATGGCGGTGCTGGCCGCGCCCGGCGTTGCGGCGCAGGCTGTTCCGCCATCGGCGGGGCAGGTGCAGTCGTCGGGCGCCGTGGCCGCCGCGATGTCCGATCAGGACAGTTCTTTCCTGACGAAGGCCGAGCAGGTGAACCTGGCGGAGATCACCATCGGTGAGCTCGCGCTGAAGAAGGCGACCACGCCGCAGGTGCGATCGCTGGCGCAGGAGACGCTCGCCGATCACCAGGACGCCAAGGCCAAGATGGAGGAGCTGGCGAGCCGGAAGGGCGTGACCTTGCCGACGTCGCCGAGCGCGGAGCAGCAGAGCACGGGCCACGAGCTGGAGAAGGCGTCGGGCGCTGCTTTCGACACCGCCTACCTGAAGGCGCAGGTCTCCGGGCACGAGGAGGCGGCCGCGTTCACCCGCTCCGAGATCGGCTCCGGTGGGGACGCCGACGTGCAGGCCTTCGCGAAGGACTTCCTCCCGGCGGTCCTCAAACACCTGAACCACGCGCAGGAAGCGTCGAAGGCCGTTGAAGCCACGCCGAAGGGTGCGAACACCGGGACCGGCGGCTTGGCCGAGCGGATCCAGTCCAGCACCACCGGCTTGGCGCTGATGGCCGGCGGGCTGGCGATCGCCGCGGGCGCTGGGGTGGTGTTGCTGCGCCGGCGGTTCGGGTGAGCCGGTGGCGTCGTTGGACACCTGGAGTACTGCTCGTACTCGGACTCGTGACTGCGGCAGCAGGGCTGGGGTACTCGTTGTCCGGGCCCTCGCTGCCGCACTCGGGAACGGTGCCGCCCGCGCATTCGCCGTCCGATCCCGTTGAGAAGCGGGAAGTGCTGGAGCCGGTACCGGATGGCGAGGTGCCGCAGCGGATCAGGATGCCGTCGGTGGGAGTCGACGCGCCGGTGCAGCCGGTGCTGCTGGGGCCAGACCAGCAGTTGGACGTGCCCGAGTCACCGGCCGTCGTCGGATGGTGGAGTGCCGGTGCCGCACCGGGATCCCGGGTGGGCACAGTGGTGCTCGCCGGGCACGTCGACACCCGCAGCGCCGGCCCAGGTGCGTTCTTCGAGGTGGCTGACCTCAATCCGGGCGAGATCGTCGAGGTCATCTCCGCCAGCCGCACCACCCGGTACCGGGTCGAGGCGCTGCGCAGCTACCCGAAGGACTTCTTGCCGATGGACGTGTTCGAACGCACCGGCCGCCCCCGCCTGGTCCTGATCACCTGCGGCGGACGCTTCGACGACGGCATCCGCCAGTACGAGGACAACGTCGTCGCGTACGCCGTCCCGGCATAGCGGGACCGGCGGTCAGCCGTCGTGGGCCGACCGCCCGCCGGCGGCGACCTCCATGATGTACCGGCCGTACGGCGACTTCGACAGCTTCTCGCCGAGGCGGTAGCAGGCGTTCTCGTCGATGAAGCCCATGCGCATCGCGATCTCCTCGATGCAGGCGATCCGCACGCCCTGGCGGTGCTCCAGGATGCGCACGTACTGGCCGGCTTCGGCCAGCGACTCGTGAGTTCCGGTGTCCAGCCAGGCGAATCCGCGTCCGAGGTCGACCAGCCGGGCCTTCCCCCTGGCCAGGTAGTGCCGGTTGACGTCGGTGATCTCGAGCTCCCCACGCGGTGACGGGTGCAGGTTCTTGGCGATGTCGACCACGTCGTTGTCGTAGAAGTACAGGCCGGTGACGGCCTTGTTGGAGCGCGGGCGGCTGGGCTTCTCCTCGATCGAGATCAGCCGGCCCGTCTCGTCCACCTCGCCGACGCCGTAGCGCTCGGGGTCGTGCACCGGGTACCCGAACAGCACGCAGCCGTCGACCTCGGCCGCCGTGCTCGCCAGCAGGGTCGAGAAGCCCTGGCCGTGGAAGATGTTGTCGCCCAGGATGAGCGCCACCGGATCGGCACCGATGTGCTCGGCGCCGAGCAGGAACGCGTCGGCCAGGCCGCGCGGTTCGGTCTGCTCCGCGTAGTCGATGCTCAACCCCAGTTCGCCGCCATCGCCGAGCAGGCGGCGGAACCCGTCCAGGTCGTTCGGCGTGGAGATCAGCAGGACCTCCCGGATGCCCGCCAGCATCAGCACCGACAGCGGGTAGTAGATCATCGGTTTGTCGTAGACCGGCAGCAGCTGCTTCGAGACGCCCAGCGTGACCGGGTGCAGCCGCGTGCCGTGACCACCCGCGAGGATGATCCCCTTCATCCCTGCCACCTCCGAGGTATCGGCAAGACCACGGCCAGCGTGCTGCGTCGGCGTCCACACCGGCTCGAACGGCGCTACAGGCGCGATCGCGGCGCCGTTCCAGGTCGTCTCAAGTGGAGTTCGACGCCGGGCCCGCAGCGTTGGCTGGAAGCTCGAAACGACACCAGTCTCGGAGGAGAGCATGACCGGATCACCCGTCCCACCCGAGCTCTACGCCGAAGTGCTGCACTTCTACGCCCGGCAGATGCAGGCGCTCGACGGTGGTGACTTCGAGTCGTACGCGGCGACGTTCACCGCCGACGGCACGTTCAAGCACTCGCCGAAGCTGCCGGCCGCGCAGACCCGTCAGGGCATCACCGAGGCCCTGCACGAGTTCCACAAGAAGTTCGACGGCGATCCGGTGCAGCGCCGGCACTACTTCAACCACGTCGTGCTCGAGCAGCAGGAGGACGGGTCGCTGAGCTCGACCGCGTACGCGCTGGTCCTCACCACCAGGCCCGGCGGCCGGCCGGACGTGGGGCCCAGCTGCGTGGTCAACGACGTCATCGTCCGGGACCGGGGGGCGCTGCGCCTGAAGTCCCGCGCGGTCGACCACGACCAGGAGTTCGCTGCGGTCGCGGTGTGAGCACGACGATTCGGCTCCGGGGTGTGCGTGCGCCCCGGAGCCGAATCGTCGGTGGGTTCAGTCGACGGGGACGACCGCCAGCAGCGGCTCGTCGTACTCCACCGGGTCGCCGTTGGCCTTCAGCACTGCGACGACCTCGCCGTGCACCTCGGACTTCACCGGGATCATCAGCTTCATCGCCTCCACGATCGCCACCTGCTGCCCGGGGCGGATCACGTCGCCCTCGCTGACGAACGGTTCGGCGCCCGGTTCCGGCGCGCGGTAGAACACCCCGACCGACGGGGCGCGGACGTGCAGGGACCGGTCGTCGGCGGGCTCGTCGGTGGAGCGGACCGGCGCGGCCGGTGGGGGAGCGGCCGCGACCGGCGCAGTCCACTCCGTTTCCACCGCCACGTCGCCGAACCGGACGCGCAGCGCCGTCGGGCTGTTCGGCAGTCCGGTCAGCATCCGGGTGACGTGCTGCTCGATCGTCGTGAGGACGGCGCCGAGCTCGTGCTCGGGCGCGGTTTTCTCCGCCATGGCAACACCTCCGTCGTCGTTCGGCTGCAGGGCGGACCGGTCAGTAGTTGCCAAGGCCGCCGCACACGTTGAGCGCTTGCGCGGTCACCGCGGCTGCGCCGTCGCTGACGAGGTACTCCACCATCGCGGCGACCTCCTCGGGTTCGACGTAGCGGCCCAGCGGAACCCGGGTGGTGACGCGCTCGTGCGCCTCCTGCTCGGTGACGCTCCAGATCTTCGAGTAGTGCGCCCGAACCCGTTCCGCCATCGGGGTTTCCACGAATCCGGGGCAGACGGCGTTGACCGTGATCCCGGTCTTGGCCAGCTCGAGCCCGAGCGACTTGGTGAAGCCGACCACGCCGTGCTTGGACGCCGAGTAGGGCGAACCCCAGATGACGCCCTGCTTCCCGCCGGTGGAGGCGATGTTGATGATCCGGCCGCGTTCCTGCGCCAGCATCCCGCCCGCGGTGAGCACCTGCTTGGTCATCAGGAAGACGCTGTTCAGGTTGGTGTTGATCACGTCGAACCAGACCTCGTCGTCGACCTCGACGGTGACGCCGCCACCGGAGCGCCCGGCGTTGTTGATCAGCACGTCGATCGGGCCGAACCGGTCGACCGCGGCGCCGACCAGTTCCGGGATCTGCGCGGGCACGCTGACGTCGCAGGTGCTGCCGTCGACCTCGAGGCCTTCCTCGGTGAGCGTCTTGATCGTCGTGGTCAGCTCCTCGGCGCGCCGAGCGCAGATGTAGACCCGCGCGCCGAGCCGGCCGAGCCTGCGGGTGATCGCCAGGCCGATCCCGCTGGTGGCCCCGGTGACGAGGGCGACGGGCTTGGTGTTGGCGGGCATGAGTCCTCCATTGCTCGTCTGCGGTGCACTGTCGACGCAGCGTGGCGCGGCGTCGTCGAGACCGTCTCGAGCGCGCGTGGAGAGCCGCCGGAATCCCGGTTTCCCCCGTCCTGCCAAGGGAAATCCGGTGCCCGCGCCGGAGGTGCAATCCACCTTCGAGTCCGGTTCGAGGCCCCGGCTGCACTGTTCGAGACCGAACCGGTACGGACTGGGAGGTGTCGGGTGGCACGGCGTGTGGTGATCACCGGTGTCGGGGTGCGCGCCCCCGGCGGGCTCGGTGCGAAGAACTTCTGGGACCTGCTGACGTCGGGGCGGACGGCCACCCGGCGGATCAGCTTCTTCGATCCGTCCCCCTACCGCTCCCAGATCGCGGCCGAGTGCGACTTCGACGCGGAGCACGAAGGGCTGTCGCCGCGCGAGATCCGCCGCATGGACCGCGCCGCCCAGTTCGCCGTGGTGTGCGCCCGGGACGCGGTCGCCGACAGCGGGCTGGAGTTCGAGCGGGTCGCGCCGGAGCGGATCGGGGTGAGCCTGGGCAGCGCGGTAGCCGCGGCGACCAGCCTGGAGCAGGAGTACCTGGTGCTCTCCGACGCGGGCCGGGAGTGGCGGGTCGACCCGGCCTACCTGTCGGCGCACATGTTCGACTACCTCTCGCCCGGCGTGATGCCCGCCGAGGTGGCGTGGACGGTCGGTGCCGAAGGGCCGGTCGCGATGGTCTCGGACGGCTGCACGTCCGGGCTGGACTCGCTCAGCCACGCCTGCGACCTCATCGCCGAAGGCACCACCGACGTGATGGTGGCCGGTGCGGCCGACACCCCGATCACGCCGATCGTGGTGTCCTGCTTCGACGCGATCAAGGCGACCACCCCGCGCAACGACGACCCGGAGCACGCCTCGCGGCCGTTCGACAACTCCCGCAACGGATTCGTGCTCGCCGAAGGCGCGGCGCTGTTCGTGCTGGAGGAGCTGGAGCACGCCCGGGCCCGCGGGGCGCACGTCTACGCCGAGATCTCCGGGTACGCGACGCGGCTCAACGCCTACCACATGACGGGCCTGAAGGCCGACGGCCGCGAGATGGCCGAAGCGATCCGGGTGGCGGTGGACCGGGCGCGGATCGATCCGAGCGCCATCGACTACATCAACGCGCACGGCTCCGGCACGAAGCAGAACGACCGCCACGAGACCGCAGCGTTCAAGCGCAGCCTGGGCGAGCACGCCTACCGGACCCCGGTCAGCTCGATCAAGTCGATGGTCGGGCACTCCCTCGGCGCGATCGGATCGATCGAGGTCGCGGCGTGCGCGCTGGCCATCGAGCACGGCGTCGTGCCGCCGACGGCGAACCTGCGCGAAGCCGACCCCGAGTGCGACCTGGACTACGTGCCGCTGGTCGCCCGCGAGCAGCAGGTGGACACCGTGCTCAGCGTCGGCAGCGGGTTCGGTGGTTTCCAGAGCGCGATGGTGCTGCGCCGATTGGGAGGGACGAACTCATGAGCACGTGGGTGACCGGCATGGGAGTGGTCGCGCCGAACGGACTCGGCGTCGACGACTACTGGGCGGCGACGGTGAAGGGGCGCCACGGGATCAGCAGGCTCAGCCGGTTCGACCCGACCGGCTACCCGGCGCAGCTGGCGGGCCAGGTGCTGGACTTCGAGGCCGCCGACCACCTGCCGAAGCGGCTGCTGCCGCAGACCGACGTCTCGACCCGGTTCGCGATCGCGGCGGCGGACTGGGCGCTGGCGGACGCGGGCGTGGACCCCGCGGAGCTGGCCGAGTACGGCACCGGCGTGATCACCTCGAACGCCACCGGTGGTTTCGAGTTCACCCACCGGGAGTTCCAGAAGCTGTGGGCGCAGGGCCCCGAGTTCGTCAGCGTCTACGAGTCGTTCGCCTGGTTCTACGCGGTGAACACCGGCCAGATCTCGATCCGGCACGGGCTGCGCGGGCCGGGGTCGGTGCTGGTCGCGGAGCAGGCCGGCGGCCTGGACGCGGTCGGGCACGCGCGGCGCGCGGTTCGCGGTGGAACGCCGATGGTGGTCACCGGCGGCGTCGACTCGTCCTTCGACCCGTGGGGCTGGGTCTCGCACCTGGCCAGCGGCCGGATCAGCACGGCCACCGATCCGCAGCGGGCGTACCTGCCGTTCGACGTGGCGGCCAACGGCTACGTGCCGGGCGAGGGCGGGGCGATCCTCCTCCTCGAGGACGCGGGATCGGCCCGTTCGCGCGGTGCCACCGGCTACGGCGAGGTCCTCGGCTACGCCGCGACCTTCGATCCCGCGCCGAGATCCGAGCGGCCGCCCGCGCTGCGGCGGGCGATCGAGCTGGCGCTGGCCGACGCCGGTCTGCGGCCGGACCAGGTCGACGTCGTGTTCGCCGACGCCTCGGGCGTCGCCGAGCTGGACGCGATCGAGGCCGAGGCGATCCGCGGTGCGTTCGGCCCGAACGCGGTCCCGGTGACCGCGCCGAAGACGCTGACCGGGCGCCTCTACTCCGGTGGCGGCCCGCTCGACCTGGTGGCCGCGCTGCTGACCATCCGCGACGGCGTGATCCCGCCGATGGTGCACACCGCCGAACCGGTGCCCGACCACCAGCTCGACCTGGTCACCGCAGCCCCCAGGTACCAGCAGGTCGAGACGGCGCTGGTGCTAGCGCGAGGCAAGTGGGGCTTCAACTCGGCCATCGTCGTCCGAAGCATCGATTCCTGAACCAGGACAACAGGATTGGGGAGTTCACCATGGGCAAGATGACCATCGACGACCTGCGCCGCATCCTCGTGGAGTGCGCGGGCGAGGACGAGGCCACCGAGCTCGGCGCCGACGCCATCGACACCGACTTCGACGACCTCGGCTACGACTCGCTGGCGCTGATGGAGACCGCGGCGCGCATCCGGCAGGAGCTGGGCGTGGTCATCCCGGACGACCAGGTCGTCGAACTGCGCACGCCCCGCCAGGTGCTGGACGCGGTGAACGGCGCCGCCGTCGAGACCGCCTGAACCGCTCACCGAACCAGGAGGTCGTGATGCCAGCACTGCACCGGACCGAGCACCGGCTCGTCGTCTCGGCACCCGCGGATCAGCTGTACGCCCTGGTCGCGGACGTGACCCGGTGGCCGGCGGTGTTCGAGCCGAACCTGCACGTGCACCACCTCGAGCGCGGCGACCGCCACGAGCGGTTCCGGTTGTGGGCGCTGCTCAACGGCACCGTCAAGAGCTGGACCTCGCGCCGGGAGCTCGACCCGGTGCGGCGGACGGTGTCCTTCGAACAGGAGGTCAGCCAGCCCCCGGTGGCCTCGATGGGCGGGGAGTGGCGGCTCGACGCGCTGCCCGACGGGCGCACCGAAGTCGTGCTGCTGCACCACTTCAGCGCGGTCGGCGACGACCCGGACACCGTCGACTGGATCAACCGGGCGGTGGACGGCAACAGCGAGAAGGAGCTCGCCGCGCTGCGCACCGTGGCCGAACGCGCCGACGACATCGACGACGTGGTCTTCTCGTTCGAGGACTCGGTCCGCTCCACCGGAAGTGCCGACGACTGCTACGAGTTCGTCGACCGCGCCGACCTGTGGGCGCAGCGCCTGCCGCACGTGCAGGCGGTGTCGCTGCGGGAGGACGAACCGGGCGTCCAGGAGCTGTCGATGGAGACCGTCACCGAAGGCGGCGCGACCCACACCACCCGCTCCTACCGGATCTGCGCGAGCGGGGCGTGGATCGCCTACAAGCAGGTCGTGCTGCCCGCGCTGCTGTCCGGCCACAGTGGACTCTGGACGTTCCGGGAGGACGCCGGCACCACGACGGTCACCGCGCGGCACACCGTGTCGATCAGGACGGAGGCAGTCGAGGAAGTCCTGGGTGCGGGCAGCACGCTGGCCGATGCCCGGCGGTTCGTCCGCTCGGCGCTGGGGAACAACAGCCTCACGACGCTCAAGCACGCGAGCGAGTTCGCCGCCGGGAAGGGCGATCGGTGAACGCCGCGCCCGAACCGAAGCTGGTCGAGATCGCCGACGGCGTCTACGCCCACACCCAGCCCAACGGCGGCTGGTGCCTGAACAACTCGGGCCTGATCGCGGGGCGCGACGGGGTCGTGGTCGTGGACACCGCCGCCACCGAGCGCCGGGCGCTGCTCCTGCGGGATGCCGTGGACGGGCTCGGGGCCGGTGAGCACCGCACGATCGTCAACACCCACCACCACGGCGACCACGTGTTCGGCAACTTCGCCTTCGGCCCGGCGGCGACCATCATCGCGCACGAGCGGGCACGGGTGGAGATCGCCGAGACCGGCCTCGGGCTGACTCAGCTGTGGCCGGACGTGGAGTGGGGCGACATCCGGCTCGTGCTGCCCACCGTGACCTTCCAGGACCGGATGACCCTGCACGTCGACGACCGCGTGGTCGAGCTGCACCACGTCGGCCCGGCGCACACGACCAACGACGTGGTGGCCTGGCTGCCCGCGGACCGCGTGCTGTTCGCCGGGGACGTCCTGCTGAACGGCTGCACGCCGTTCAACCTGATGGGCTCGATCGCCGGCAGCCTGCAGGCGATCGACCGGCTGCGCGGGCTCGGCGCGGAGGTCGTCGTCGGCGGGCACGGCGAGGTGTGCGGGCCCGAGGTCATCGACCGGACCGAGGCCTACCTGCGCTGGGTCCAGCAGGTCGCGGCGACCGGTCACGCCGAGGGCCTGCCCCCGCTGGAGCTGGCCCGGCGGACCGGGTTGGGCGACTACGCCGACCTGCTCGATCCCGAACGGCTCGTCGGCAACCTGCACCGCGCCTACGCCGAGCTCGACGGGGGAGAGCTCGGAAGACCGCTGGACGTGGTGCGCATCTTCGGCGAGATGATCGAGTTCAACGACGGCCAGCTGCCCACCTGCCTGGCGTGACGCGGCGCGCGGAGGAGATCTGAGCATGACCCAGACCATCGGGCAGGCCGAGTGGGTGCTGTGCGAGCGCTGCACGACACCGGTCTACGGCAAGCGCTGGGACGCGAACCTGCGGGTGTGCGTCGAGTGCGGGCAGCACGGGAGGCTGACCGCGTGGCAGCGGCTGCGCCAGCTCGCCGATCCGGAGGAGCTGGAACCGCTGGAGCTGCCGGTCGTCGGCGCGGATCCGCTGGAGTTCGTCGACAGCCGGCCGTACCCGGCCCGGCTGGCCGACGCGCGCCGCCGGACCGGGCTGGACGAAGCGGTGGTGTGCGCGCGGATCCACGTGCACGGCGCTCCCGCGATCGCCGCGGTGATGGACTTCGGCTTCCTCGGCGGGAGCCTCGGCAGCGACGTCGGCGAGATGATCACGCGCGCGGCCGAGCAGGCGCTCGCCGAGCGGGTCCCGCTGCTGCTGGTCACCGCCTCCGGCGGCGCGCGCATGCAGGAGGGCGCGTTGTCGCTGATGCAGATGGCCAGGACGAGCGCGGCGCTGGCGCGCTTGGACCGGGCCGGGGTCCTGACCATCAGCCTGGTCACCGACCCGACCTTCGGCGGGGTCGCCGCCTCGTTCGCGACCTCGACCGACGTGGTGATCGCCGAACCGGCGGCCCGGCTGGGCTTCGCCGGGCGGCGGGTCGTCGAGCAGACCATCCGCCAGCAGCTGCCGCCCGACTTCCAGACCGTCGAACTGCTCGCCGAGAAGGGGTTCGTGGACCTCGTGGTCGCCCGCGGGAGGCTGCGCCACGAGCTGGGCAGGCTCCTCCGCGTGGCCGAATCCGCGAGCAGCACCGGGGAATCGGTACGCGCGGAAATCCTGCGCGATCCGGATCAGCTGCCCGAAACCGATGCGTGGCAGCAGGTCCGCGACGCCCGCGACCTGGACCGGCCGACGGCGCTGGACTACTTCGCGCTCGCCTTCGAGGACTTCCAGGAACTGCGCGGAGACCGGGTCGGCGGGGACTGCCCGGCGGTGGTCGCCGGCACCGCCTGGCTCGGCGGGCGGCCGGTGGTGGTGATCGGCCAGCAGAAGGGCCACACCCCGGCGGAGCTGACCGAGCGCAACTTCGGCATGCCGAGCCCGGCCGGGTACCGCAAGGCGGCGCGGATGATGCGCCTGGCGGACAAGCTCGGCCTGCCCGTCGTCACGCTCGTCGACACCCCGGGCGCGTACCCGGGTGCCGAGGCCGAGGAGCGGGGACAGGCGTTCGCCGTCGCCGAGAACCTCAAGCTGATGGCCGGTTTGCGGGTGCCGGTGGTCTCCGCGGTGATCGGTGAGGGCGGCAGTGGTGGTGCGCTGGGCATCGCGGTGGCCAACCGGGTCCTGATGTTCTCCAGCGCGACGTACTCGGTCATCAGCCCGGAAGGCTGCGCGGCGATCCTCTGGAAGGACCCGGCGGCCGCGCCGAAGGCCGCCGCCGCGCTCGGCATCACGGCGCGCGATCTGCTGCGCCTCGGGGTCGTAGACGGCGTGATCCCCGAACCGGACGGCGGAACCGGCGCCGATCCGGCGCTGGCCGCGCGGCGGCTGCGCGAC
>NZ_JBEOVY010000022.1:0-36984 GCF_040295745.1 Saccharopolyspora sp. NPDC002686 | reverse complement strand
CCGGTGCACGCGATCATGGCCTGGGAGTCCAGGGCGGTTCTCGCCGGGCCGGGGCCGCTGCTGATGCGGCCGGACCAGACGCCGCATGACGTGCGGGAACGGCACTGGCAGTCGCTGAACCGCGTTGCGCGGGTGAGTTTGGCCGGGGCCACGACACCGGAGCTCCACGTCGAACTCGTCGAGGGCGATGCGGCGGAGGTGCTCACCGAACGCTCGGCGCAGGCCGGGCTGCTCGTGTTGGGGGACAGCGGCCGGAGTCGTGTTTCCGAAGCGTTGCTGGGCGGTACGGCGCTCAAGTGCATCCACGAGGCGAGGTGCCCGGTGCTGATCGTCCCCGCGCGGATGCCGGTGGGGTTCGGCGAGCAGACGTCACCTGGTGCCGCCGCCACCGACCCGGTGCTCGGCTGAGCCGGGAAGGTCATTTCCCCTGCTCCGGTCCACATAGGACAACGACGTCTTCGGTCGTTTCCTGGTCGAGGTGCCCGCAGCACTTCAGGGACGTTGTCATCGCTCGGTGTTCGAGCCGCTGTTCAGGCGGGAGGACGCGCCAGGTAGCGAACGAGCTCGAGCGCCAAGATCCGATCGAAGTGGACGAACGTTTCGAACTTGGCCCCCGGCTGGACGGTCGGATCGTCGGTGAGGCCGTGCAGGATCTCGATGACTGCGCCGACGTCGAAGTGGTCGTCGAGCGCGCCGTAGGCCTGCTCGACGATGCGAGCGGGCATCGGTGCCGAGCGGTGGTCCGCCCAACCGGCGACGAGACGTCGCCACCGATCCAGCACGTCAGCGGCCTGGTCGAGCCGGGCCGGTGTCAACGACAGCGGCTGGTCGTGGCGGTCTTGCAGCAGTGCGATGCGCAATGCCAACGGATCTGACCCGGCGGTGGCCAGCGCCGCCACGATTTCGGCAGCTGAGCCGGCCTGGCTCGTTTCGGTGAAGACGGGACCTACTCGGAGCGCAGGCGGGCGGTGCTGCGGAGGAGATGGCGCAGAGGCGGGCGAACCGTCATGAGGGGTGTGTTCGAGCACCACATCGGCGGGCCCACCGAGCACCCCTGCCGAGTCGTCGAGCGACCGGGCATAGCCGGCCGGGGCCGGGATCCACAGGGCGTCGAGGACGCCGTCCCAGTCCTCCGGCACATCGTCGGCGACCACCGCGGTCTGCACCTGCATGCCGTGGATGTCCTCCGCGACCCGCCGGAGGAGGTCGGCGACGAGCAGCAGGCGCAATTCGCCCGCGCCGCTCGCCGAGCCGGGAGCGGGTCGGCGCAGGCAGATCCGGAACAGGCCGCGGCGCGGGCCGATGATCACCTCGGCCTGGGTTTCTGAGTCGCGGAAACGAAGCTTCATCGGTCTTCTCCGGCGTTGAGGCTGCGGTTGTCCTGCACCGTGCCCCACTCGCAAGCGGGTGGGAAGGGGTTCAACGGCCTCCAGAACCCCGCGCTCGGCCTTAGCCGGTCATTCCCCGGGTGCTTGCGCTCAGCGGGTTCGGTCCAGCGCGGCGCGGAGAGCTCTGGCGAGGGTGGGGGCGTCGCCGGTGGCCCAGTAGTGCACGTAGAACAGGCGCGGCTGCTCGTGGATCATGTGGTTGTGCACGGTGACGATGTGGATGCCGTGTTCCCGCAGCGCGGACATGACGGGGTTGAGCTGGTCGGCGGTGAGCGCGAAGTCCCCGTTGATCGCGGCTTGGTTGTTGCCCAGGGGCTGGAACAGCAGCAGGGTGGAAGCTTCCATCGGATAGGGGAGCTGCACTTGGGCGCGTGTGTCGGTGATGGGCGTGGTCACCGGGACGTGGTACTGGTACGCGCCGTCCTCTGCTCGTCCACTCGCGCCGATGATGCGGTCCAGCGCGGCGGTGTCGAGGCCTCGCAGGGGTTCTTCAGCGCCCGGAGGCGGCTTGGGCGGCATGGCGGTGGCGGCCAGTGCGTTGTGCACCGCAGCGGCTTCGGCTGCGGCGTCGTTGTAGCCGTCGAAGTGCACCCACCACAGATCTGGTGTTTGGGCGTACATGTGCTTGTGGACGGCGGTGATTTCCAGGCCACCGCGCTGCAGTGCGTCGATGACGCGGGGTTGTTCTCTGTCGGTGACGGTCATCTCGCCGATCAGCAACGCGTTGTTGCCGCCGGTGGGAAGGAAATGTACTTCTGCGCCGATTTCCATGCCCGGCTGCAGCTGCACGCCCCGGGTGTTCACGTGCAGGTCGGTGCGCGGGAAGTCCGTGCTCCGCTCGGCGCCTTCGCCGGTGTCGAGGGGTGTTCCCAACGACCGCTCGACTGCCGCCCAGTCCAGCGTCGGCGAGCCTGGTGGTGCCGATGGGCCGGGTGCAGGTGCGGGCGGTGAGTGCGCCGGTGGGGTGGTACCGCACCCTGCCGCGAGGCCGGCGATCAGTGCCGCCGCGCCCAGAACGCGGAGTGGGGAAGCTTGCGACCGCGAGTTCATGATGCTCACGACCTGGGGGAACGGACGATGCTGACTGGACGACGATAGGTACATCCGGGTCGTGGTGGCGAGTTGATACCCCGGCGAAGCCGCGCTGGACGCCGGTGCTGCCGGTCAGGGGTGGTTCAGCGGGTGGGTTCCGGGGGTGATGGTGCCCGCGGTTCCGTCGATGGTGATGAGCTGGCCGGTTTCGATGCGGTGCGTGGCGTCGCGGACGCAGATGACCGCTGGGATGCCGTACTCGCGGGCGACGGTGGGTCCGTGCGCCATCGGGGATCCGGTTTCGGTGACGAGCCCGGCCGCGGTCATGAACAGCGGTGTCCAGCCGGGATCGGTGGTCGGGGCGACCAGGATCTCCCCGGGTTCGACGCGCGCGTCGGTGGGGTCGTGGATCACGCGGGCCCGGCCGGTGGCGGTTCCCGGCGATGCCCCGAGCCCGGTCCACGCCCCGTCCGCCACCTCCGGTGGGGCGATCGCCTCCAGGTCGGTGCCGTCGGAGAGCAGCGCGACGGGGACCTGGCGGCGGGCGAGTTCCCGCTGGTGCACGGCCTTGCGGGACGCCGCGCGCGCCCGCTGGTCGCGGCCCGCGACCGCGGCGCGGATCTCCTCCAGCTCCAGGAACATGACGTCACCGGGCCGGTCGAGCAGCCCGCGCGCGGCCAGGTCCTCGCCGACCAGCAGCAGTTGCCTGCGCATCTCGGCCAGCGGGTGCACCCAGGCGAACTTGGCGAGCTCCCGCAGCCCGGTCAGCTGGCGGGTGCGCCGCAGGAGGAAACCGGCGAGCCGACCGCGGACCGGCCGCATCCGCCGAGCCCGGGCGGTCAGCTCCGCCACGGTCTTCTCGGCCTGCGCCGCGGCGCGCGCGAACCGCCGGTCGGGTGCCTGCTCCTGGTCGGCGATCTGCAGGTAGTTGGCGATGGCGGCGAAAACCGGTGCCGGATCCTCCGACCAGCGCGGCACGCCGATGTCCACCTCCGCGGCGCAGCGGTTGCCGAACTCGTCGAGGAACGCCGCCAGCCCGATGTTCGGCAGTTCCTCGTTGCGGTAGCGGTCGGCCAGTTCGGCGGGTGGCGCGCTGCGCAGCAGCTCGCGCTGCTCGTCGTCCAGATCGCGCACCACCCGCCACAGGGCCAGGTCCATCATCGTGGTGATGTTGTGCGGCAATCCGCGCAGCACGGTGTCGAGTTCGGCGTCCCCGGCGATGCCCCGGAGCAGGCCGCGCGAGAGCTGGCTGACCAGCAGTCCGGTCATCATCGGCCAGATGACGTCCATGACCTCCTTGCCGGAGTACAGCTCCTGCGCCTTTTCCGCGAGCCGGAACCGCTCGGCGGTGGTGGCCGGTCGCGACGCCGGTGCGGACTTGCGCCGGATCTCCGCCACGCGCTGGAACGCTCGCGCCCGAGCCGCGTCCGGTCGAGCCAGCGAGCGCCCGATGCCGACCACCGTCGCGGGAACCAGCCGCAGCAGGATCTTCAGCCAGGGCAGGCGGATCGGCATCCCGCGCTGCGGGGCGAACCGGGGATCTTCGAGCAACCGTTGCGCGATCGCCTCGCACCGCGGCCCGTAGGTGCGCATCATCTGCGGCACCTGCTCGCGGGTCCACTTGCTGCGCAGGAAATCCGTCAGGTCGCTGTAGAGGTGCCCGCTCACGTCGACGACCCAGACGCTCATCATCGACCTGGCGCTGGACGGGCCGAGCCACATCTCGGCCGCCAACCGCATCGCGGACATCCCGGCCGGCGTGAACGGCCGGAGCATCCCCTGCATGTGCCCCATCTCGAAGTAGACGCGCGGCTGCGAACCACCCGAGGACGGCGGCAGGGGGAAGAGCGTGGTGATCGCCCGGGACTGCACCGCCCACAACGTCCCGCTGCGATCGATGGCCCACTCGACGTCCTGCGGAGACCCGAAGTGCTCCTGCACGCGAAAACCGAACTCCCGCAACGATTCCAGCTCAGCTCGGCCGAGGCAGCCGCGGTCTTCGGCGATCTCGCCGCCGATGACGTAGTGATCCGCGTCGACGCTGCCGTCCACGACTGCGGTGCCCAGCCCCGGTGCGGCGTCGACGACCATCTCCGACCTGGAACCGGTGAGCGGGTTGGCGGTGAACAGCACACCCGCGACCTCGGCGTCGACCATCCGCTGCACGACGACGGCCATGTGCGCGGACTCGTGGTCGATCCCGTTCGCCTCGCGGTAGGCGACGGCGCGCTCGCCGTTCAGCGAGGCCCAGCACTGCTCGACGGCGTCGACCAGCGCGTCCGGTCCTTCGACGTCGAGGAACGTGTCGTGCTGCCCGGCGAAGCTGGCGTCCGGGAGGTCTTCGGCGGTGGAGCTGGAGCGCACGGCGACCCGGCCGGAGCCCAAATCCCGGTAGGCGGCGAGGACCTCCGCGACCGGAACCACCCCGGACCGGTGCGCCCGGGTGGTCACGCAGAACCCGCCCGGCACCGGGAACCCGGCGCGCACCATCTCGCCGAGCCCGGCGGCCTTGCCGCCGACCAGCTCGACCATCCCGGCGTCGACCTCGGCGAGGTTGACCACGTCACCATCCCGGCCGGTCGACATGGCAGCTCCTTCCCGTCACGCCGACCAGACTTCCCGGCACACCACCGGTTCCCCGCGGAACCGAGGAGAACAGGCTAGCCCGGACCCGGGGCGTTGGGAACGCCGCGCTCAGGCCTTCTCCGCCAGCACCGAGCGTTCCACCTCGGACGCTCCGAGCTTTCGCCCGTGCGGCACCAGGTATCGCTCGGCGAACTGCGGCGGCCCGACCTGTTCGACCTGCCGCCAGCCGTACTCGGCCAGGAATCCGGCGACTTCCTCCGGTTCCCAGCCGAAGCGCCACAGCTCGCTGTCCGCGACGTACTCGCGGTGAGCCGCCTCCGCCCCGTACATCTCGCGCCCGTCGAGGAAGTCCTTGCGCACGTAGGTGAACACGAGCCGGCTTCCGGTGCGCGCGGTCTCCAGGAAGTCGAAGGTCCGGCGCACGGCCGCTTCCGTCAAGTACTGGGTGACGGCTTCCCAGACGAAGAAGGTCCGCTGCCCGGCGTCCCAACCGCGCTCGGCGAGGGCGCCGGCCAGGTCCTGCGATTCGAAGTCGAGCGGTACCAAGGTGACCTGGTCCGGCACCTTCCCGTACAGCTTCTGCAGGGCCGCTCGCTTCCGCGCGATGTTCTCGGGCAGGTCGACCTCGTAGAACGGTGTCCCGTCCAGGAACGGCAGTCGGTGCGCGCGCGTGTCGAACCCGGCGCCGAGGACGACCACGGCATCGAGCCCGTCACCCGCGGCGGCGCGGAGCTGGTCGTCGATGTAGCGCTTGCGGCACAGCATGCTGGCCCACAGGCCGGGCATCTTCCGCTCAGCGACGTCGATCATCCACTTGCGCAGCGGGTAGAGCGAGGTGAGAGCGGCGATGACCCTGCCGCTGGCCGGAAGCAGCCGGCACGCGAGCTTGTCGCGGACCAGCGGGACCTCCTCGTGCTGGTCGATCGCCACGATCGCCGTCGGCCCCACCGCGGTCCGAGCAGCCGCATTACCCGTCACCATGACAGACCCTTCCAGACGAGGTTCTTCCGTCACGCCGACCAGGCTTCCCGGCACACCATCGACACCCCGCGGGGCGCGATGCGCGCAACGATATCCCAGGTTCGGAGAATCCCGCGGGCGGGCCCGGCGCACGTGTTCGAGCGCCAGGAACCCCTGATTCCGCATTGGCGAGGTCATCGAATCCTGTGAGCGGTCCGCCGAGAACCCGTCGGCGTCGTGCACGGCGGCCTGCACATCAACGCCGGACCGGTCCGCCGTTCCGAGACCGCGTTGAACGTGTCGGTCACCACCTCCGAGGTCGGCAGCACGACCTACGAGTACGAGGGCGTCAGCGCCCACCCGGATTCCGAGGTCCACGTCCTCGTGGAGGCCTTCACCTCGCAGGCGGTGCTGCTGCGGCGGCTGCGCCCAGCCTTCGTCCGCGAGGTCGGACCGACGCGCGTCTCCCGGGCGATGATGCTGGGACCGAGGGAGTTCCGCGTCGGCCTGGACCGCCCCGCGCACCGCTACGACGCCGACGTCCCCGGCCAGTCCTTGCGGCTGGACCGCGCCTTCGCCGAAGGCTGCGCCGATTTCCCCTTCTATGTGACCGCGAGCGCCCCCGAGTACTTCGTCATCCGGCCCGACCTGCGCGGCACGCGCGCTCTCGTGGAGTGGCGGCTGGAACTGGACTGGTCCTGCCTGGGGCAGCACGGCACCGTCACCATCGACCACGGCGGCCGCCCGTTCCTGTCCAACGGCTCGGGAGGCAGGATGTTCGACTGGGCACGTGATTGAGAAGCGCCCTGAAAACGCGTCCGCCGAGCGGTCAGGGTCGGCCGGCTTGTGCGAGTTCGAACAGGATGTGCAGGTCGCGGGCGGTTTCGACGCTGGCGGCGGCGGCCACGGCCAGCACGGCGAAGGTGACCGCCAGCAGGACGCGGCCGCGGCGCGGCGGAGCGGCGAACAGGGCGGCGACCCGGCGCGGGATCGGGCCCGACCGCCGCAGCGCAGCGCCGGAGATGGCGAGCGCTCCGGGGATCGGCTGGCGGCTCGGGGCCAGCAGGGCGGCCTTGCCGATGGTGGTGGCCACCAGGCGGCGGTCGCCGACTTCGGCGGCGGCGTGTTCGTCGGCCCAGCGTTCCACCGCGTAGCGGACGGCGCGGTCCAGCGGGCGCAGCAGCGGGTTGGTGGCGGCGGCGATGTGGGTCGCGGCGACGAAGAAGTGGTGCCCGCACCGGACGTGGGCGCGTTCGTGCGCCAGCAGGACGTCCTGCTCCCGGTCGTCGAGCGCCTTCAGCATTCCGGTCGACACCACGATCCTGCCCGGTCGCCCGGGCAGCGCGTAGGCATCGGGTTCGGGGTCGTCGAGGACGGTGACCGCTTCCGAGGCGGGCAGGCAACGGGCGGTGCGCGCTGCGGTGATCAGCGCTCGAACCCGGCTGATCGCACCGCGACCGGCGGCGATGAGCGCGGCTGCGAGCGCGACGCAGGCGATCAGGGCGATCGACAGCGAAGCCGGGTCGTCGCGGCGCAACGCCCGCACCGACCAGTGCCCGAGCTCGGCGACCAGCGGGATCTGGCCGATGGCGGTCGCGGCCAGTGCGGTCAGGGCGATGCCGCTGGCCGCGGCGAGCGCCAGCGCTGAGGTGGTGAGCAGCCACGTCGCCGCGCGCGGCGGGAGCCGGTCGGTGATCCAGCGCGCCGAGACCGCCGCGAGCAGCGGCAGGAGCAACAGCAGGTACACGGCGACGTGCATGGGTTTGGACCTCCGCTACCGGTCGTCGACGCTATCCGCGCCGCCGGCCAGCAGCTCGCGCAGCACGCGTTCGTCATCGGGTGAGAGGTCGCCGACGAACCGGGTCAGCACGGCGTCCCGGTCGGTCTCGGAGTCCAGCACCTTGCGCATCTTCCGGGCGGCCAGCTTCGCGGTGTCGGTCACCGCCACGTACGCGTAGGCGCGGCCGGTGCGGTAGCGCTCGACCAGGCCCTGGGTGTGCAGCCGGGACAGGATCGTCACGACCGTCGTGTACGCCAGCTCCCCGGCGCCGGCCGAGTTCAGGCGGTCGCGCACCTCGCCGGGCGGCAACGCGGCCTCGGCCTGCCGGAGCACGTCCAGCACGAGCGCGGACAGCTCACCCGACCTGCGACGTTGCGCACCCTGCGGCTCGCCGTCCGCGCCCGCTGCGTCGTCGCGTCCCACCGGTGCGCCTCCCCTTGCTCCACGCATCATCTACACTCGATGTAGAACTTCTACGAAGTACGTAGTAGTACTTCCGTTCAGTGTGCCACGGGCGAGGCCGTGGTTCCGCGGGTAGGCGGCCGGACCGGCTGTGCTCGGCGTGAGGAGATCGTGATGCACCACGGTGTGCAGGCTGTGCTTGCGGGCGGTAATCCGCTCGGACCCGAGTTCTGGTTGTCGAGCTTGGGCGCTTTCGGGGTCTTCCTCGTGCTCTTCGCGGAGACAGGACTGCTGATCGGGTTCTTCCTGCCGGGCGATTCGCTGCTGTTCACCGCCGGTGTGCTGTGCGCGACCAGCGCCACGAGCGCGATGCACCTGGACCTGTCGGCGGTGCTGGTCGCGGCGCTGGCGGGAGCGCTGGTCGGTGCGCAGGTCGGGTTCGCCCTGGGGCGGCGCGGCGGGCGTCGGCTGCTGGCGCGCTCCCGCAACCGGCACCTGCACCGGGGGATGGAGCGGGCCGAGGACCTGCTGGCGCGCTACGGGCATCGCAAGGCCATCGTGCTCGCCCGGTTCATCCCCGTGGTGCGCACCGTGCTCAACCCGCTCGCGGGGATGTTGGACGTGCAGGCGCGCACCTTCGCCGTCTGGCAGGTCGTCGGAGGCCTCGTCTGGTCGGTGGGCGTCACGCTCGCCGGCTACGGCTTGGGCGCGAGCATTCCCGGCATCGACCAGTACCTGCTGCCGGTCATCGCCGTGGTCGTGCTCGTCTCGCTCATCCCGGTGGGACTGGAGATCTGGCGTTCCCGGGCGGAGCAGGAGGTGTCGAGGTGACCGGCTCGATCTCGTCGGACATCGCGGGGGAGGCCGTCAGCGGGGTCGATGACGACCTGTTCCACGTCATCAACGACTTCGCCCGCGCCACGCCGTGGTTGCACGGCATCGTCTACGGCTACGCCACCTACGGCGTCGTGCTGTTCGCGGTGCTGCTGCTCGCGGGCTGGTGGACAGCGCGCCGCAGCGGAGAACCGTCCGGGATGGCCGCCGCTTTGTGGGCGGGGATCGGCACGCTGGTGGCGGTGGGGCTCAACCAGCCGATCGTCTCCGCCGTGCACGAGGCGCGGCCCTACAACGCTCTGGGCGGCATCCTCGTGCTGGCCGATCGCAGCACCGACTTCTCGTTCCCCAGCGATCACGCGACCATGGTCGGAGCGGTGGCCGCGGGGCTGTTCCTCGTCGGTCCTCGCCTCGGATCGGTGGCCGCGCTCGCGGCGGCGTTGATGGCGTTCTCCCGGGTTTACATCGCGGCGCACTACCCGCAGGACGTGCTCGCCGGACTGGTCTTCGGTGCGGTCGTTGTGCTTCTGGGCTGGCTCTTAGCGCGCTCCCTGCTGACCGCGGCCGTCGGTCTGATGCAGCGAAGTGCGCTGCGCCCACTGGTCGCCGCGTCGCCGATGGCTGGAGCAGCGCTCTCGGCTGCGCGCGATCGCGGAGAAATGTCGTAGCGGGCGATACCTTCGGCTAGGTCACAGCACGCGAGCATCGGATTTCACCGTGATCGACGATTTGGTCCGCTTCCTGTCGGGGATGTACGGCTGGTTGGCCCGACGGGTCGATCCCAGGGCGCGCACCGGGCTGGCGCTGACCGCTGCGGTGCTGGTCGCCGCGGCGAGCGCGGGGGCCTTCGCCGGGATGACCCAGGACGCGCTGGCGGGCGAGGAGCCCGTCGAGCTGGACACCCAGGTCCAAGCCTGGGCGTTGGAGCACCGCGCCGGCTGGCTCACGACCGCCATGCAGGGGCTGACCTGGTTGGGCTCCAGCGTCGTGCTGGTGCCGGTGCTGCTGGCCGCGAGCGCGTTCTTCCTCGTGGCCAGGCGCGAGGTGCGCGCCACCGTCGCGATGTGGGTCGCGTTCCTCGGGGCGGTGGGGCTGTACGAGCTGGTCAAGGTGCTCGTGGGACGGCCGCGTCCGCCGGCGGTGGACGATCTCGTGCACGCCACCGGGCCGTCCTTCCCGTCCGGGCACATGACCCAAGCAGTGGTCGCTTGGGGTGTGCTGGCATTCGTGCTCCTACGCGACCGCCCGCGCCGCGCCCGATGGCTCGTGCCCGGTGCGGCTCTGCTGGCTCTGGTCGTCGGTGCGTCGCGGATCTACCTGGGTGCCCATTGGCTGACCGACGTGCTCGGCGGGCTCGCGCTCGGCGGGGTATGGCTGGCGGTGCTGCTGATCCTCGACCTCAGCACCCGCCCGCCGTCGGACGAGGTACCTGCTGACACCGCAGGGAACCAGCGCCCGGGTGGGAAGCGCTGATCTGTCTACTGTGGATATCGAACATCGCGGGGATGCCTGCTGCGGCGGCTCCGCAGACCTCCGATACATTACTACCCCGCGTAGTATCAAGGCGGTCGAGGAAGGGTGCGATGTCGACGGTGGCGCTCGGTTGGCGGAGGTAGCGGTGAGTCGCATGCGCCGTCAGGATCGAGCTCGAGCCTGCTCGGCCGCGCGTTGAGCCGGGTGCGGTCGCCGAAGGCCCGCTTCGCCTTGGCCGGCGTGCTGGTGCTCCTCTTCCTCGTTGCTGCTTTCTGGCTGCGCCAGAACAGCTCGGTGCTTGCGCTCGACGAATGGCGCAGGGCTTCGGGGCCGTGGGAGCCACTGCTCTTCACGTTCGTCTTCGGCCTGCTGACCTTGTTCTTCGTGCCGAGGCCCGCGCTGGCGGCTGCGGCGGGAGCACTGTTCAGCTTGCCGGTCGCCCTTCCGGTGGTCGTCGCGGGAACTGTCCTTGGGGCTGCGGCGGCGTTCGGACTGGCGCGAGCGCTCGGCCGCGAACCGCTCGCGCCTCTCCTGCGCAGGAGCAGGATCCAGCAGCTCGACTCGTTCCTGGTGCGTCGAGGCTTCGTCGCGACCGTCGTGTGCCGCCTCGTCCCGGTCGTGCCGTTCGCGGCGGTGAACTACGCAGCCGGGATCACCGGCGTGCGAACCCTGCCGTTCCTGGCGGGCACGGCGGTGGGAACCGTCCCGGCGAACTTGTCGTACGTGATGTTCGGCGGCGCACTGGTGGCCGACGCCGGAACCGGCCTGTGGCTCGCTCTGGCGCTCGGCGGGGTCGTGCTGATCGGCCTCGTCCTGGCGCGAGCCGCCCGCAAGCACCTGCCCGCTTTCCAGCGCGGTGAACGGCATTCCTGCAGGTGACGGTCCACCGATCCTGGTTCGGCCGGACCGCGAGGGGGAACTTCTCGGAAGGGCCCGACATCCCGCCCGGGCGTTCTTGGAGGTGGAGGCCATGCCGTTCGGTGATCGCAGGGACGCGGGGGTGCGGCTGGCCGAGCGGTTGCAGCACCTGCGCGATGAGAACCCGGTCGTGCTGGGGTTGCCCCGGGGCGGCGTTCCGGTCGCGTTCGAGGTGGCCAGAGCGCTGGGGGCTCCGCTCGACGTGATCGTGGTCCGCAAGCTCGACGTTCCCGCCCACCCGGAACTGGGGATGGGCGCGATCGGGGAGGGCGATGTCCGGATCATCAACGACGAGGTGATGTGGCGAACCGAGGTGCGACCCGAAGAACTGGCCGAGGTGGAGCGGCGCGAGCGCGTCGAGTTGAACCGGCTGACCGGGCTGTTCCGGCGCTGTCACGCGAGGGTGGAGCTTTCCGGGCGAACCGCGGTCATCGTCGACGACGGGATCGGGACCGGGTCGACCGCGGCGGTGGCCTGCCGCGTTGCCCGCGTGCAAGGTGCCACGCGGGTCGTGCTGGCGGTGCCGGTGGCCCCGCGCGATGTGCTGGAACGACTGCGGGAGTCGGTGGACGAGCTGGTGTGCTTGGAATCCCCGGAGCACTTCGGCTCGATCGGTGAGCGGTACGCGGACTTCAGCCAGGTCTCCGACGCGGCGGTCGCCGGCCTGCTCGACCGGGCCGGCGAGCTGGGAACGAGGTGATCGCGGGGCGGGCGGTGCTCGTCAGAGCCAGGTTTCGACCGCGAGCAGGTCGCGCATGGAGATGACGCCGATGACCATGTGCCCTTGCTTCACCGGCAGGTGGCGGATTCCGGCGTCGAGCATCCGGCGTGCGGCGTCCTTGGTGTCATCGCTGACGGTCGCCGTTTCGAGCTGGCGGGAGGCGAACGAGAGGGCTGTCTGCTCCTGCGGATCAGCGCGTTCCGCGATCGCCCGGACCAGGTCGCGTTCGGAGATGATGCCGATGATCCGGTCGTTGTCCAGCACGGCCAGCGCGCCGACGTGTTCGGCCGCCATCTTCCGGGCCACTTCGGCGAGCGGATCGGATGCCTCGCAGGTCAACGTCCCGGGGTGGAAGACTTCCTCGACTCGCACGGTTCCTCCCTCCGGCCGGTGATCGGTCGCCCTACGCCGCAGCGTTGGCGGGTGAACCAAGCATCCGTCCACCAGCCAGCGGGAGGTAGGGCCGACCGGCCCGTCCCAGTCGGATGCGCTGCGGGAACGGGCTGCCCGGGAATCGGTGGTGGCAGAGCCGGGATAACTGCTAGTAGGCTTTCACTTACCTCGGTTCTGGGTGCATCGCGCGAAGGGCGGGCGGACGATGGCGGAAGCGGTGGAGCTGCCTCTTCACATGCGGCGGAACGGTTTCAGCCCGGTGGAGGAACTGGCGCGGGCGCGGGACGACCAGGGCGTGGTGCAGGTGACGACGCCGTTCGGCCAGACCGGCTACCTGGTCTGCCGATTCGAGGACGTCCGCCAGGTGCTGGGGGACCCGGCCCGGTTCAGCAATGCGCGCGCCCGGACGAAGTCGCCGTTGACGTCGGGGCTGAGCGAGGAGGAAGCGGCCCGGATGCGGGCCGGGGGCCTGCTCGGGTACGACCCGCCGGAGCACTCGCGGTTGCGGCGGATGCTCACCCCGGAGTTCACGGTGCGGCGGATGCGCCGGCTCCAGCCGCGGATCGTGGAGATCGTCGATGCGGCGCTGGACGACCTGGAGCGGGCGGGCCGGCCGGCGGACCTGGTGTCGAACTTCGCGCTGCCGGTCCCGTCGCTGGTGATCTGCGAGCTGCTGGGCGTGCCGTACGCGGACCGCGACGAGTTCCAGGAGCGCTCCGCCCGGCTGCTGGACATCTCGCTGCCGATGGAGCAGCGGATGGCGGCGCAGCGGGAGAACCGCGAGTACATGGCAACGCTGGTCGCTCGCGCGCGGGCGGAACCGGGTGAGGACATCCTCGGGATGCTGATCCGCGAGCACGGCGACGACCTCAGCACCGACGAGCTCGTCGGGATCGCGGCGCTGCTGCTGATCGCCGGGCACGAGACGACGTCGAACATGCTCGGCCTCGGCACGCTGGCCCTGCTGCAGAACCCGGACCAGCTGGCGATGGTCAGGGACGATCCGGAGCGGGTCGGTCCTGCGGTGGAGGAGCTGCTGCGCTGGCTGTCCATCGTGCACTCGGTGGCGCCGCGCTCGACGACGACCGAGGTGGAGATCGCCGGGCGCGTGATCCCGGCGGATTCGCTGGTGATGCTGTCCATCCCGGTCGCCAACCGGGACGGGGCCTTCATCGACGACCCCGACGAGCTGGACATCACGCGGGGAGCGGGCGGTCATCTCGCCTTCGGGCACGGCGTGCACCACTGCCTCGGAGCGCCGCTGGCGCGGATGGAGATGCACGTCGCCTTTCCGGCGTTGCTGCGCAGGTTCCCGGGTCTCGCGCTCGCGAATCCGGGCGAGCAGGCCGATTTCCGGGTCTTCAACGCGGTGTACGGGCTGAGGTCGCTGCACGTCACCTGGTGACCGCCCCGCCGGGATCGCCGACCGGCCGGGTGCGCCGCTGTTACTGTGCACGGGCTATGGCAAGCCAGGAACGGGCGCTGAGGGCCGACGCCGCCCGCAACTACGAGCGGATCGTCGGTGCCGCGATCGTGGCCTTCGAAGAAGTCGGGCCGGAGGTGACCCTCGAGGAGATCGCCGGGCGCGCTGCCGTGAGCGTGGCGACGGTCTACCGGCGTTTCCGCACCCGCGAGCAGGTCGTCCGGGCGGTCCTGGACCACGTGCTCACTACCGAGATCGAGCCGATGGCCGCCGCGCACACCGACGATCCGTGGCGGGACCTGGTCGGCCTGCTCGAAACCGCCATCGAGGCGCTGGCCGGGCACCGGGTGCTGCTGGCCGTCGCCAGGGAGTCCCCGAAGTTCGACTTGGAGAGCATGCACCGCTGCGTGCACTCCATGCAGCTCCTGCTGCGCCGCGCCATCGAGGCAGGTGTGGTGCGACCGGAGCTGGAGGTGCGCGATCTGGCGGCGGTCATCGTGATGACCCTGGCCACGGTGCACCCCGGGGATCCGCATGGCGCGGACCGCAAGCGCTACTTGGCGTTGCTCCTCGACGGTCTGCGCGCCTCCAGCGAGACGCTGCCGCCGCCGTCCTCGCACGACCTGCCCGGATCTCCCCACCAGCAGTAGCTTTCGACCCCTCGCCTGCGGTGCTGCCGGTTGGCGGTGGCGTGGGGCGGGGGTCTTGGCGATGCTGGGATCGAGGTCAGGAGGTGGCGGTGGAGGTCGTCATCGTCGGGGCGGGGATCGGCGGGTTGACCGCGGCTCTGCGGCTGCACCGCGAAGGCATCGGTTGTGTCGTCCACGAGCAGAGCGAGCAGATCACCGAGCTGGGCGTCGGGATCAACGCGTTGCCGCACGCGGTCAAGGAGCTCGCCGCGCTCGGCCTGCTCGACTCGCTGGACGAGATCGGGATCCGCACCCGCGACCTGCGCTACGCGCACCGGTTGGGGCCGGTGATCCTGCGCAGGCCGTGCGGGGTGGACGCCGGGTTCGCGTTCCCCCAGTTCTGCCTGCACCGGGGCAGGTTGCAGGGCGTGCTGCTGCGGGCGGTCCGGGAGCGGCTCGGTGCCGACGCGGTGCGGACCGGGCACCGGCTGACCGGGTTCGCCCAGGACGAGGGTGGAGTCCAGGCGCACTTCGCCGACCGGCGCGGCGGCACGCAGGTCACCGTTCGCGGTGACGTCCTGGTGGCGGCCGACGGGATCCACTCGACCGCGCGGTCCGTCCTGTTCCCGGCGGAGGGACCGCCCCGGTGGAACGGCGTCATGATGTGGCGCGGCGCCGCCGACTGGCCCGAGTTCGGCGGTGGCCGGTCGATGATCGTCGCCGGTGGCACCGCGGCCAAGCTGGTGGTCTACCCGATCGCGGAAGGCCGGAGCGCGGGCACCAAGCTCACCAACTGGGCGATCTGCGTTCAGACCGGGCAGCCGGGTGCTCCGCCGCCGAAGCGCCAGGACTGGGCCAGAGCCGGCGACCGGGCAGAGCTGGCCCGGCACGTCGGGCGGTTCCGGTCGCCCGACGTCGACCACGCCGGGCTGGTCGAGGCCACCGAGGAGATCTTCGAGTTCCCGATGTGCGACCGGGACCCGCTGCCCGCCTGGTCGCACGGGAGGGTGACGCTGCTGGGCGACGCCGCCCACCCCATGTACCCGATGGGCTCCAACGGCGCAGGTCAGGCGATCCTCGACGCCACCAGCCTCGGCGGGCACCTGGCGCAGTCCTCCGATCCCACCGAGGCGCTGCGGGCGTACCAGGACGATCGCCTGCCGGCCACCGGCGAGGTCGTGCTCCGCAACCGCCGGGGCGGGCCGGAGAACGTCATCGACGAGGTCGAACGTCGCGCTCCGAACGGCTTCTCCCGCATCGAGGACGTGATCGACGTGGCGACGCTCGAGGCAGTCGTCGCCGGCTACGCCCAAGCGTCCGGGGCCTCGCAGCAGCAGGTGAACGACCCGGGCCGGTGACCCCGGGCGTTCAGGCGCCCTCGACGGAACCGGGCGGCAGGAAGTCGACGTCGTACAGCGTCGACACCCGGACCACCTCGGCCGGGTCCTCCAGGTCGTGCAGCTCGTCGAAAAGCTGCGCCAGCCGTCCCGCCGGGCTCACCCAGAACAGTGCTCGGGCGAGGTCCTCGCTGCGGTTGTAGTAGGCGTGCGGGAGGCCCTTCGGCATCCGGACGGTGTCGCCGGGGCCCGCGGTCTCCCACTTGCCGTCGAGGTAGAGCGTGAACACGCCGTCCAGGACGTAGATGTGCTCGTCCTGGGTCGGGTGCACGTGCGGCGGTACCCCGGTGCCGGGCGGGTCGAGGGTCTCGAACGCGAAGCTCGACTCGCTGGCGGCCTTCATGGAGTAGGTGTGGCCGAGCACGTTCCACACCTTGTTCCGCATGCCCTGCCCGGCGGGCGTGATGCCCTTCGGCAGCGGACCGAGCACGATCTCCTCGCCGGTCATCGCACCTCCTGGCCGATGGTTGGTCAGCTACGCACTCTGCCCATCCCGTTCCCCGCGCACAACCGCTGACGGGTGGCCGCGCGACTTCACGCCGTGCGGCGGTGCTTCTTCAGAACATCGGTGACGGTCAGGTCGTCGCTGGTGAACCGGGTGAGCAGGTCCGGGTCGACACCCGCCAGCTCGAGGGCGGCGATGGTCGCGGGGAGGCGGGCCCGGTCGGAGCCGTCGGCGATCTTGAGCGCGACCGCCGTGCCGTCGGGCAGCGCGGCGATTTGGACGGCTTCGAAGCCGTCCTTGGCGATCAGGCCCGGCACCGCTGCCATCAGCGCGGTGGTGTCCCGGCGGGAACCGGCCACCATCTCCGGGTGCGATCGGATGGCTTCCGCGACGAGGCCCTCCGGGCTCCCTGCCGGTGCGCTCGCGATCCGTCCCGCCGCGGTGGCCAGGCCGCGCAGCGAGACCGCGAACAGCGGGGCGCCGCAACCGTCGACGGCCGTGCCTGCGATCCGCTGGCCGGTCAATTCCTCGACCGTGGCGGCGATCTCGCGCTGCAGCGGGTGGTCGGGGTCCAGGTAGTCCGATGTGGACCAACCGTGCCGCCGGGCGGTGTGCAGCATCGCCGCGTGCTTCGCCGAGCAGTTGTGCGCCAGCTTGCGCGCCGGACGGCCCGCCGCGATCCAGGCGTCCCGCTCGACCGGGTCGTACGGCAGGTCGGCCGGGTTGCTGAGCTCGGCCTCGGCGGATCCGCCCAGTTCCAGCACGCGCCGCGAGCCGGCGAGGTGGCGGTCCTCGCCGGAGTGGCTGGACGCGGTGAGCGCGAGCAGGTCCGGCGGCAACCGCAGGCCGAGCCGGACCATGGCGACGGCCTGCATCGGCTTCGCCGCCGAGCGCGGGTAGCACGCCGTCTCGGCATCGCCGGCCTGGAACAGGACCGAACCGCCGGGAGCGACCACCACGACCGAGCCGTGGTGGACGCTCTCGACGAGGCGGTCCCGCAGCACGTGCACCAGCGGTACGTGCGCGGGAACGCCCGTCGGGGGAGTGCGGGTCATGCGTCGGCCTGGTCGAGCACCGAGGTGTCGATCTGCTTGCGGACCCGGAACCAGCCGATCACCAGCGCGATGACGATCAGCGGCAGCGCCATCAAGGTGATCCGGCCGGTCTCGTCGAAGCCCATCAGGACCACCACCGCCGCGAGGAACGCGAGCGTGACGATCTCGGTGTAGGGCGAGAACGGCAGCCGGTAGCTCGGCCGGGCCACCTCGCCGCGCTTCGCCTTGCGGACGAACAGCAGGTGGCTGAGGACGATGATGCCCCAGGTGGCGAGGATGCCGATCGAGGCGAAGTTCAGCACGATCTCGAACGCTTCCTTGGGCACCAGGTAGTTCAGCCCCACGCCGACCACGCAGACCGCCGCGGTCAGCAGGATGCCGCCGTAGGGGACGCTGTTCTTGTTCATCACGGCGGTGAACTTCGGCGCCGAACCGGCCATCGAGTTCGACCGCAGGATGCGGCCGGTCGAGTACAGGCCCGAGTTCAGGCTCGACATCGCCGCGGTGAGCACCACCAGGTTCATCACGTCGCCGGCGTAGGGGACGCCGATGTGGGAGAGCACTGTGACGAACGGGCTCTCGTCCTTGCTGTAGCCGCTCCACGGCATGAGCATCGCCAGCAGCACGACCGAGCCGACGTAGAACACCCCGATCCGCCACATGATCGAGTTGATCGCCTTCGGCATGACCTTCTCGGGGTTCTCGGTCTCACCGGCGGCGACCCCGACGAGCTCGATGGAGGCGTAGGCGAAGACCACGCCCTGCATGAGCAGGACCAGCGGGATCACCCCGGCCGGGAAGATGCCGCCGTGGTCGGTGATCAGCTGCGGGCCGGGCGAGTTGCCGTCGATCGGGTGCTGGGTGACCAGCAGGAAGATCCCGATCACCATGAACAGCACCAGCGCGGCGACCTTGATGATCGCGAACCAGAACTCCATCTCGCCGAACAGCTTCACCGAGACCAGGTTCAGGGTGAGCACGATCGCCAGCGCGACGAGCGCGAGCACCCACTGCGGGATCGGGGTGAACGCGGACCAGTAGTGCGCGTACAGCGCGATCGCCGTGATGTCGGCGATGCCGGTGGTGGACCAGTTCAGGAAGTGCATCCAGCCCGCGGTGTAAGCGCCCTTCTCGCCCATGAACTCGCGGGCGTAGGAGACGAAGGAGCCGGAGGAGGGGCGGTGCAGGATCAGTTCGCCGAGCGAGCGCACGACGAAGAACGCGAACAACCCGCACACGGCGTAGGCGATCGCGAGCGACGGGCCGGCCTGCGCGAGCCGGCCACCGGCGCCGAGGAACAGCCCGGTGCCGATCGCACCGCCGATGGCGATCATGTTGACGTGCCGCGCCTTCAGCGACTTCTTGTAACCGGCGTCACCCGCGTCGGCGGGCCCGTCGTCGCGCTGCGACGACTGCAGGATCTGGTCGGTCATTGGATTCAGCTATCCCCGTTCTCGTGCGCTTCGGGCACCGCGGTAGCGGTCTGGGGCCCGACGATGGTGCTGAGCGTGCTTTCGACACGCGTCAGGTGCTGGGTCATCGCCTCGGTGGCCGCGAGTTCATCGCCGCTGCCGATCGCTTCCAGGAGGATCCGGTGCTCGACGTTGGACGCCGCGCGCCGGTCGCCGAGCTGGTTCAGCAGTGTCGACTGCCTGGCCAGGGCGTCCCTGATCTCCTCGATGACCTTCCCGAAGACCGGGTTGCCCGACGTCTGCGCGATGGTGATGTGGAACAGCGAGTCCAGCGCCACCCAGGCGGTGTTGTCGGTCTCGTGCTCCATCCGCTCCACCAGCTCGGTGAGAGCGTCCAGGTGGTCCGAGGTGTGCCGGCGAGCAGCGTACGCCGCCGCCGGGACCTCGACGTGCCGGCGCACCTCGAGGATGTCCCGCGCCGAGTAGGGGCCGAACACCGGGTTCTCGACCGGCCTCTTCGAGACCACGAAGGTGCCCTTGCCGGTCTTCGACGCCGTCAGGCCCAGGGCCTGCAGGCCCCGCAGGGCCTCCCGCACCACGGACCGGCTGACCTCGAATTCCTTGCCGAGGCTGGCCTCGGCGGGCAGCTTGTCGCCGACCGCGTACTCGCCCCGCTCGATCGCATCGCGGAGGTGGGCGAGCACGGCTTCCATCGCGCCGACTCGCCGGACGCCGTGTCCAGCTGCCCGGCTGTCGGACAGGTTCATGGCACGAAAGGGTGAATACGAACACGCTCTGCTGTCAAGGGTTCAGAGTGCTACGCCCGGATAAGTGAGCTTTGGCCGGTTGGCGCGAATGCGATGCCGGTGTCCGGTCTGCTCCGGGTCGGTGGCAGCACCACGTGGTGCCGGATTTTCGCAGGTGGAGGGGTTGGGGCGGCGTGGTCGACCCAGCCGGTCCGGGCATCGACCCCACGGCATGTGCCTCCAGGTCGCTGACCGCGGGGTGTCGGCGCAGAAGCGGGAGTCGAGGCAGCGCGAGAGGGCGAACTGGACACCGAGGGTAATCACCCGGGGGCGGTGCGAATGCGAGTCGCCGACTGGTTGGCGGACGGGCCCGCTGCTCGGCACGACGGCGGGCGGTACGCCTGCCGGGGCGGAAGCTTGCGCCGTGGCGGGTGACGGCGCAGGCCTCGAGCTGTCGATCAAGGGCGGCGGATCGCCTTGATGATGAGCTGCCCCACCACGAGGTAGACCAGTGCGGCCAGACCGTAGTTCAGGATGACGCCCAGGAGCGCGTCGTCGGGGGTGAAGACGTCTCCCAGTCCCAGCACGAGCGCCTTGGCGAGCGTGTAGATGAAGGTGACGAATCCATTTCCCTGGTTCGCGTCGAGAACGACGAAAAGGACGTGCAGCGCGAAAATGGCGATGACCGTGCTGACAACAACCCGAATGATATTCGCAACGGTTGCGGCTCCATCGTCGCGACGGTCGCGTCCGCGGTAAGAGCGGTCGTCGTAATAGCCGTCCTGCGGGTAGCGACCGTGATCGTGCGGCGGAGGGTAGCTCATGGCGGTCGATTGTGACTACGGCCGTCGGGGGGAACAACCCCAACCGCCGTGGTCAGGCGATGGGATGACTGCTTCACTTGACTTGCGAAAAATATGAAACCTGGTCATAAATAACGTCTACCAGCGGTGTTTTTCGTGCACCCGACAAAGCCGCGATCGAAAGAGTTATCTCGGTGTGATCCCCGCGTTCCCGCATCGTTGGTCCTGGACGGGGAACGAGTCCTATTCGGATGAGTGCCGTCGTGCCATGACTTCCCGTTGTGCGGCCGAGTATTCGAACGCCGGATTTCGCGTCGGGAATTTCGGAAATGTTCATGCGCCGCTCAGATGCCGAGCGATCGCGACGACGGCGTGGTCGGCCGGTTAAGCTCCGCTGCGTGAGTGATCAGTGCGTGTTCTGCGGCATCGTGTCGGGCGACGTCCCGGGCGTGAAGGTGGCCGAGGACGAGGCGACGTTCGCGTTCATGGACATCAACCCGGCCTCGGACGGCCACCTGCTGGTCGTTCCCAAGCGGCACAGCAAGGATCTGTTCGAGATCCCGGCCGATGACCTGACCGCCGTCACCTTGGCCGCGCAGCGCGTCGCCAAGGCAGCGGCCGGTGTGTTCGGTGCCGATGGCGTGAACCTGCTCAACTGCTGCGGAGCCGATGCGTGGCAGTCGGTGTTCCACTTCCACCTGCACGTGATCCCCCGGTACACCGACAAGGCCAAGGATCGCCTCGTGCTGCCGTGGAAACCGGACGTCCCGGGCGACCTGGACGCGATCGCCGACCTGGGCCGCCGGGTCTCCGCCGCCCTGGGCTGACGGCGTGATCGTCGTAGATCCGGGGAGGGTGGAACCGAAGCCTTGGCGCAACGGCCGGGGAATCACGCGGGAGTTGTGGGCGGAGCCGCCCGGGGCGGACTTCGAGTGGCGGCTGAGCCTGGCCGACCTCGGCGAGGACGGACCTTTCTCCCGCTTCGACGGGGTCGAGCGCGTCTTCACCTCGGTCGTCGGCGGAGGTTTCGAGCTCGTCGTCGACGGTCGTCCGCACCACGCGGACCGGTATCAGCAGATCCGGTTCCCTGGCGAGACGGAGGTGGCCCTGCGGGGCCTGGTCGAACCGGCTCGGGTGCTCAACCTGATGACGGCACGCGGGCGTTGCCGCGGCGAGGTCCGCGTGCGGCGGGAACGGAGAAGCCCTGCGGGACAGTCCGCCACACGGGATTGCAGCTTCCGGCGTAGTTGTAGTCCGGGAACAGGCAGAACATCTGCGATCGGTTGTTGATCACCCACTGCGCCTTGTCAACGCCCTGGCCTCGCAGGTCAGGCGACCCCCACTGGAAGGACGCCATCTTGCCGGTGGCGTTGGGGCCGGTGTAGAGGCAGACGTGCTCGGCAGGGCAGGCTGCTGCTGGCTGCGAGAACGCGGTCTCCGCCTGGGCGGCCCCAGAGATGAGCAGACCACTGAAGGCCAGGGCGCTGGCGCCGAGAACTGAGAAGATGCGCTTCCGTACGGACATTGGTTTTCCCCAGATATATTCGTCTGTTCGTTCTCTCCGTGCTGTTCCCAGCACTGTGCGTGAACGTATCGAATAAGCGCAGTTTGCGTGGTTTGCAAAGAAGAACTGTGGCTTACGTCATATATCGATGAAAAAGCGGGCTGGTCTGTCCTCGATGGACAGACCAGCCCGCTTTTTCGCTCGCTGCTTACTGGCCGCGGGTTCGGGCTCGGACGTTGCGGACCGCGTTGGTCAGGAACGCCGTGAAGACGATCGCCGCGATACCCGCGCCCGCACCGCCGAGGGCGATGATCAGGGCCGGGTAGTCCTTCTGCGGCAGGACGTCCGCGCCGAGCTTCTTCTGCGGCTGCGGCGGGTTCGTCTTGCCCCATTCGGCCGGGACGATGTTGCCCAGTGCCGCCGCCGGGTCGACCGTGCCGTAGCCGACGATGTCGTTGCGGCCACCGGCGCCGCCGGGGTGCAGGGCGGTCTCCTTGATCCGGTCCATGATCTGACCGGCGTCGAGGTGCTTGCCCTCTTCCTCGAACTTCTGCTTGATCAGCACAGCGAGACCGGACACGTAAGGCGCCGCGAAGCTGGTGCCCTCGATGGGGCCCATCTGGCCGTCCTGGCCGTGCGCGATCTGGCTGGCCAGGCCCTTGCCGTTGTGACCCGGGTCCAGCGCGATCAGGTTCTCGCCGGGGGCGGCGACGTCGACCCAGGGGCCGGGAACGGTGAACTCGGAGGGCGCGCCCTGCTCGTTCACCGAGGCCACGGTCAGCACGTACTTGTCGAACCACGCCGGCAGCACCGCGGTCGTCGGGCTACCGGCCGGGTTCTTCTGGCACTGGCCACCGACGTTGCCCGCTGCCGCGACCACGACGACACCGGCGTCGTAGGCCTGCTTGACCGCCGTCTGCAGCTCCTGGTTGCCGTAGTCGCTGGGGTCTTCTGCCCGGCTGATCGGCTGGCAGGACGACTGCGAGATGTTGATGACGTCCGCGCCGCTGGCAACAGCGATGTTGATGGCCTGCGCCATCGTCTGAGTGTTGCCGATGGTCTGGTTCGTCTCGTCCTCGACGAACAGGCTGGAGTTCTGCCGGATGGACAGGATCGCCGAATCCGGCGCGATCCCGACGAAACCGGTCTGGTTCGTCGGGTCCGGAGAAGCCGCGATCATGCCCGCGACGATCGTGCCGTGCCCGTCGCAGTCCTTGGTTCCAGCGCCCGGCCCGCCGTCCTGCAGGACGCTGTTGCCGCCGCTGCGGAGATTCTTCAACCGCGGGTGGGGGTTCACGCCGGTGTCGATGACCGCGACGGTCTTGCCCGCACCGGTCAGACCCTGCTCGTGAGCCCGTTCGTACCCGAGGACCCGCTGGCTCCACGGCTTCTCCTCGATCACGGAGTTGCCGGGGTTGCCCTGCATGCAGGCTTGCTTTTGCGGGAAGTTGAAACCATCGAGGTTGTTACCGGCCCGCTTGGACTCGTCGAGAGGCGGTGGACCGACGGTCGTCTGCGCGACCGCCGGTGCCGTCGGCCCACCCAGCGCGAGCACACCGACCGCGGCGAGCAGCGCGGATGTGCGCAGCGTGCTGCGGGAGAACCTTGAGCGCATCGAGCCGTCCCTCAGAAGTTGATGTTGAGGTCGCGGATGTACATGTAGAGGTCCATCGCGGCCAGCGCCAGCGGCAGCACCAGGGCGATCAGGACCGCCTCCAGGATGTCCACCATGCGGCGCTGCACCGGGGAGAACCGGCGGTTCGGGAACACCACGCCGAAGATGATCGACAGGACGCCCAGCAGCAGCAGCGGCGGGAACACCCAGGCGACCGCGACCGGCATGGTCGCGACCTGCGCCAGCAGGCCGATGGTGACGCCCAGCGAGGACAGCAGACCGCTGAACAGCAGGGCGATCGCCTGGCTGCCGTTGGCGTAGTTGCGGCCGCGCAGCAGCAGCACCGCGGAGACGACGACGGCGAAGGCCGCGCCCCAGACCGGGTTGAACACCGCGGCGACGATGGCGCCGCCCGCGGCCACCACGCCGCAGCCCACGATCAGGCCGGTCATGTACTGGTGCGCCAGGCCGGTCTGCCGCTCGATCATGCGGTAGTCCGGGAAACCGGTGTCTTCCTTGAGGTCCTCGGCGCTGCCCGGCACGTGCGGCAGCGGCAGCTTGGCGAGCTGGATCGTGATGCGCGGCAGCAGCGAGATGCCGGCCAGGCCGATGGCGGCGGCACCGGCGGCGATGCCTGCCGGGTTCGCAGCGGGCACCAGGGTGCCGACGATGAAGGCCACGGTGCCGAAGGCGCCAGCGGTCGCAGCGGCGATGAACGTGACGACGCCCGCCCCGATCACCATGATCGACACTGAGGCGAAGATGAACGTCAACGCGCTGGCCAGCAGCAATCGCGGTTCGAGCGCGTTGCCCGGGACGATGTTGAAACCGGCCACGAAGGCGAACGGCAGACCGCCCGCCGCCGCGATGACGGTTCCCGTCGTCGGCGCCGCGTAGGCGCGGGTCACCATGGATCCGACGCCGGTCGCGAAGAACGCCACGACGACGCCGACCACCGCGGCCACGATCTGGAACACGATCGCGGTGGTGGTGTCGAGGTTGTGGTGCAGCAGCCCGGCCGGTCCGGCCAGGCCGAGCGACGCGGCTGCGCCGATCAGCGCCAGCGCACCGGCGGTGTGCCCGACCTTGGCCGCGGTCTCCTTGGTCCAGGGCCGGTAGCTGCCGGGCTCGGCCTCGGCGAGCGCGTCGACGACGTCGTCGTACAGCGGCGGCGGCGGGTTGTCCGCGCCGCGCCGCAGCTGCAGCATGTCGCCGTCCACGATGCCCTGCGCGGACAACGACTGGTTCGGTTCGAGCGGCTCGCTGTCGCCAAGCCGTGCCAGGACCCAGCCCCCGTGCCGCGAACCGCCGTCGGGCGTCGTCTCGCGGGCCATTTCCAGCAGCATCGGCAGCTGGTCTGCCACCGACACGTCGGAAGGCAGCGCCAGGTCGATGCGAGTTGTAGGTGCCACCACCGTCACGCGGCTGAACACCGTGGTCCCGGTCGCCACTTGGGCCCCCTACTCCCTGAAGGTTGATTGCCTTGCATTCTTTTGTCGTCTGGGGCTCGATCCAACCAAGGCCGGGTTTTTCTTTCGAAACCGACCCGCCCGGTCGGAGAGCGCCCCTAGTATGGCCACACCAACCGTCGAGGGGTGACGGGTTTGGCGGAACTCGTGCCAACGACTTGATATCTGCTTGGTCACGTCCGACTCCCACCCCGCCGCCGGTGGCGCCGCAGCTGTGCAGAATGCTGGGCGCGACATCGAGAGCACGTTTGACACGGAAAGGTTGTTGCGTCCGGTGAGCACGCTGCAGTTCAAGCGAACGCCACGCCTGGCCGCTCCCAGGCCACCGGGCGGGGAGGTGCACCTCGAACCACCGCCGGAGATCCCGCGGACCATTCCGGGCAACATCGTCCAGAAGGTCCTGCCGGCCGTCATGATCGTCGCTTCGCTGGGAATGATGGTTTTCATGCTCCAGCGGGCGCAGAACAACCCGATGATGATGATGATGCCGATGATGATGCTCATCTCAACTTTCGGGATGATGGCCGGTGGGGGCAAGGAAGGCGGCCAGAAGAAGGCCGAGATGAACGAGGACCGCAAGGACTACCTGCGGTACCTCGGTCAGATGCGCGACCGCGCGCGGGAGGCTGCCGACGAGCAGCGCCTGGCGCGGGAGTGGGTGCACCCGGACCCGCAGACCCTGTGGTCGCTGGCGGCAGGTCCGAGCCGGCGCATGTGGGAGCGTCGTCCGAACGACAACGACTTCTGCCAGGTGCGGGTCGGCCGCGGTTCGCAGCGGCTGGAAACCCGCCTGGTGCCGCCGCAGACCGGTCCGGTCGACGAGCTGGAGCCGATCACGACGCTGGCGCTGCGCCGTTTCGTGCGCGCGCACTCGCTGGTGCCGGACCTGCCGATCGCCACCTCGCTGCGCGGTTTCGCCGCGGTCGGCTTGCAGGGCGACAAGGAACTCGTGCGCGGCCTGGCCCGCGCGATGGTGTGCCAGCTGGCCACCTTCCACACCCCCGACGACGTGATGATCGCGGTCGCCAGCAGCGGCCGCGCGCGCACCGAGTGGGAGTGGGTGAAGTGGCTGCCGCACGCCCAGCACCCGACCGAGACCGACGGCATCGGTCAGATGCGCCTGATGGCCGGTTCGCTGGCCGCGATCGAGCAGATGCTCTCCGAGCAGCTGGCCGAGCGGCCGCGCTTCCAGCGCAACGCGGCTCCGCCGGACGGCCAGCCGCACATCGTGATCATCATCGATGACGCCGAGATCAGCCGCGAGGAAGCGCTCTACGTCGAGGGCGGCCTGGCCGGCGTGACCATGATCGACCTGTCCGACCTGCTCGGGCAGCTCACCGCACGCCGCGGCATGCGGATGGTCGTCGAGGAGGGCCGGGTCGGTGCTCGCGGCGGCAGCGGTGTCGAGTGGTTCGGCAAGCCGGACTCGCTGAGCATGGAGGAGGCCGCTGCGCTGGCCCGCCAGCTCTCCCCGTACCGGGTCGCCGGTGGCGGGGGCGCCGCGTCCGATGCGGACAGCGGTGGCTACGAGCCGCTGACCACGCCGCTGAACTACGTGGAGCAGCTGGGGCTGGCCGGTGACGTCGTCACCTTCGACCTCAACGAGGCCTGGCGGCCGCGGTCCCGCGACGACCTCTACCGCGTCGCGATCGGCCCCGGCGAGCAGGGCGAGATCGTCCACCTGGACATCAAGGAGACCGCCTCGGGCGGTATGGGTCCGCACGGTCTGTGCATCGGTGCGACCGGTTCCGGTAAGTCGGAGTTCCTGCGCACCATCGTGCTGGGCCTGATCGCCACCCACTCGTCGTCGATGCTCAACTTCGTGCTCGTCGACTTCAAGGGTGGTGCGACGTTCAACGGGTTCGACCCGGCGCCGCACGTGTCGGCGAACATCTCGAACCTCGAGGGCGACGGTTCGCTGATCGACCGCATGTCGGACGCGCTGGCCGGTGAGATGAACCGCCGCCAGGAGGTCCTGAACAAGGCGGGCGCGAAGAACGTCTGGGACTACCGGAAGATGGCCGAGGCCGGCGACGACCGCTGCGCTGAGCCGTTGCCCGCGCTGTTCGTGGTCATCGACGAGTTCTCCGAGCTGCTCTCGCAGCAGCCGGACTTCGCCGAGCTGTTCGTGATGATCGGTCGTCTGGGTCGTTCGCTGCAGGTCCACCTGCTGCTCGCGTCGCAGCGGCTGGAAGAGGGCAAGCTGCGCGGTCTGGACTCGCACTTGTCGTACCGGATCGGTCTGAAGACCTTCAACGCGGCGGAATCCCGCGCGGCCATCGGTGTTCCGGACGCCGCGGACCTGCCGGCCACCGGTGGTCACGGCTACCTGAAGCACCCGAACGGCATGGACCGGTTCCGCGCCGCGTTCGTGTCCGGTCACCTGCACCAGACCAGTGGTCGTCGGCCGGCGCTCAAGGGCGCTGCGTCGCCGGTCACCGGTGAGAAGATGCCGCGGCCCTTCATCCCGGACTACGTGGAGAAGCCGAAGGAGCCGGAGAAGCCGGTCGTCGAAGAGGTCAAGGAGGAGAAGAAGAGCGACCTCGACCCGACCGACTTCCAGATCGTCATCGACAAGGTGCACGGTCAGGGTCCGCCCGCCCACCAGGTGTGGCTGCCCCCGCTGGACTCCCCGCCCACTTTGGACAGCCTGCTGCCTCCGCTGCAGCAGACCGACGACCGCGGTTACACCGCCGCCGGTTACGCGGGCAGCGGTCGGCTGCAGGTCCCGGTCGGCCTGATCGACGTCCCGTACAACCAGCGCCAGGACCCGATGATCCTCGACCTGAGCGGTCAGGGCGGTCACGGCGCGATCGTCGGCGGTGTCGGTGCCGGCAAGTCGAACACGGTCCGCGCGATGATCGCTTCGATGGCGCTGACCCACACCCCGCAGGAGGTGCAGTTCTACTGCGTCGACCTCGGTGGTGGTTCGATCGGTGCGCTGCGCGGCCTGCCGCACATGGGTGGTTACGGCACCCGCCGCGACGCGGACACGGTGCGCCGGACGATCGCCGAGCTCAAGACGATGCTGGCCGAGCGGGAAGCCCGTTTCGCGCAGCACGGCGTCGAGGGCATGAACGACTACCGGAACAAGCGCCGCCGCGGTGAGTTCGAGGACGACCCGTTCGGCGACGCGTTCCTGATCATCGACGGCTGGCGGACGTTCCGCGAGGAGTTCGAGGCCCTCGAGCAGGACGTGCTGAACCTGGCGGCCAACGGTCTCGCCTACGGCGTGCACGTGTTCGTCACCGCGGCGCGGTGGGCGGAGATCCGCCCGGCGATGAAGGACTTGATGCAGACCCGCATCGAGCTCCGCCTCGGTGACCCGAGCGAGTCGGAGATCGACCGCAAGTTCGCGGTGAAGGTCCCGCAGGGCCGCCCGGGTCGCGGTATGCACGGCACCAAGCTGCACTTCCTGACCGCTCTGCCCCGCGTGGACAGTGAGAAGATCGGTGATCGCGTCGCCGACGAGATCGAGGCGGTCAAGCGCGAGGCCGACGAGGGCAAGCCGCTGCGCAACCCGCGGATGGGTTGGGAGCTCTACAACGACGACGTCTCCGACGGTGTCGCGGACCTGGTGAACCGGGTCAAGAGCTCGTGGAAGGGGCGTCCGGCGCCGCAGGTCCGCCTGCTGCCGGATCTCCTGCCGCACCAGCAGCTGCCGCGTCCGGAGCAGCAGCCGAATCCGAAGTTGGTGCCGATTGGTATCAACGAGGATGGTCTGCACCCGGTGTACCTGGACTTCAACGCCGAGCCGAACTTCTACGCGTTCGGTGAGCGGGAGTCGGGCAAGACGGCGCTGCTGCGCACGATCGTCCGGGGTATCACCGAGCGGTACACGCCGAAGGAAGCGTTGATCCTGCTGGTGGATTACCGGCGCACGATGCTCGGCTTCCTCAACACCGGCCACCTGCTGGAGTACGCGGTGGGTGCGGACCAGCTCAAGAGCAACGTCAAGGATGTGGCGGGGTCGTTGAAGAAGCGCCTGCCGGGTCCGGATGTGACGCAGGAGCAGTTGAAGAACCGTTCCTGGTGGAAGGGTCCGGAGCTGTTCGTGATCGTCGACGATTACGAGCTGGTGGCGCCGCAGGGCAACAACCCGCTGGCTCCGCTGGCGGAGTTCATCCCGACGGCCAGCGATGTGGGTCTGCACATCATCCTGGCCCGCAACTCGGGTGGTGCGGGTCGTGCGCTGTACGAGCCGTTGATCGGCAAGATGCGCGAGACGTCGGCCCCGGGTCTGGCGATGAGCGCGAACAAGGACGACGGCCAGCTGGTGGCGAACATCAAGTCGCGTGCGCTCCCGCTGGGTCGCGGTACCTTGGTGAGCCGCAGCCTGCGTGGTGGTCCGCAGATGATCCAGACGGCGTTCATCCCGCCGGAGTGAGTCTTTCGGCGTTCTCGGGCGGAATTCCGGGAAGGTCAGGTCGGCCAGTCGCGGAGTTCGTGGAGCAGGTCAGGAAGGTACCTCGACGACGACGCCGCACGCCGGGGCACCGACGGCGGTCCGCCGTGCTTCTCGCCGCGCGGCTGAGGTGCGCCTCGTCTCGAAAACCGCGCTGGCGGGTGGTTCAGCGCTGCCCGCTGGTATTCATGTCGTCATGAACGACCAACCGGTTGGTGGGACGCTCGCGCGGATCAGAGCGACCTTGCCCGCCCTGCTGCCCAGCGAGCAGCGGGTCGCCGAGGTGCTGCTCGCGCGGCCCAAGGAAGTCGTCGACTGGTCGGTCGCCGATCTGGCCGCCGCGGCCAGCACCTCCTCGGCGACCGCGGTGCGTGCCTGCCAGCACCTCGGGTTCCGGGGTTTCCAGCAGCTGCGGCTGCTGCTGGCCCGCGACATCGGTGCCGGGGCGCAGCAGGCCGAACCCGAGTTCTCGCCGGAGGATCCGCCGGAAGCCGTCGCATCGGCGGTGTTCAGCGCGGTGAGTTCCGCCGTTTCCGCCGGCATGAGCACCATCGACGCGGATGCGTTGGCGCGTGCCGCGGATCGGATGACCGCTGCTCGCCGGATCCTGTTCGTCGGCAACGGCGGTTCGTCGTTCGTCGCGCAGGCCGCGGCCTTCCGGTTCGCTGCCGCTGGTTTCCCGGCGGACGCCCCGGTGGACGCGGTGACGCAGCAGATCACCGCGCGGTTGCTGGCCCCGGAGGACCTGTGCGTGGCGGTCAGCTCCAGCGGGGCCAACGAGTTGACGGTCCGGGCCGCTGAGGCGGCGCAGAAGGCCGGGGCCGGGATGATCGGGGTGACGGGTTTCGCGCGGTCGCCGCTGGCCTCGGTCAGCGACATCGTGCTGGTGACCGGAACCGCTCCGCCGGTGGCCGAGCCCAACGTGCTGTCCGGTCCGATGACGCAGCTGGCGCTGCTGGTGTCGTTGCAGATCACCGTGGGGTTCCGGCGCGCGGACCGCTCGCAGGAGGTGCTGGAGGAGGTCTGGCGGATCGTTTCGCCCGATCTGCGCCGAAGCTGACCGACGCCTGCTCAATGAGGGTTTTCCATCCTCGTCCTGCGTGGCGGTGCGGGTGGCGGAACCTCAGCGCCCGCCTGGACTCCGGGTGCCCGACTTTATGTATGCCAATACACGGCAGCCGGGCCGTCCTCGCCAGGCGAACGCTGAGAACCCGCGGCGGCGCAAGCGCCGAGGGTGGGCTATTCGCCTGCGGCGCATGCGACCCGCACAGGGCGGTGCCGGTCGTGCTTCGCGGTCGCAGTCCGAGCAGGATGAAAAAGGCTCAATCCTGGCCGAGCGGATGGATCCTGCTCGGCTGCCGGTCATCTCTCGTTCACGGAGCTCGATGAGACTCCCCGTGTAAGCGCGTTACTCAAGATCCACCGATCTGTGGAACGCGAATTCATAGGAGGAGTCGTGGGACGGATTCGCCTCGAGCGGCTGGGGCGGCGCTTCGGCGCCGTCGCGGCGGTGGACGGCATGGACCTGGAAATCGAGCACGGAGACTTCCTGGCTCTGCTCGGGCCGAGCGGCTGCGGGAAGACGACCCTGTTGCGCATGATCGCCGGGCTCCTGCCGCCCAGCGAAGGGCGCATCCTGGTCGACGGCGAGGACGTGACGGACCTGCCGCCCAAGCGGCGCGACCTGGCGATGGTCTTCCAGAGCTACGCGCTCTACCCGCACCTGACCGTGGCGAGCAACATCGGCTTCCCGCTGCGGATCCGCCGCCGTCCCCGCGCCGAGGTGCGGGAACGCGTCGCGGCGGTCGCCGCTCAACTGGAACTCGGCGGGCTGCTCGACCGGCGCCCCAAGGAGCTCTCCGGCGGCCAGCGGCAACGGGTCGCGCTGGCCCGCGCGCTGGTGCGCGATCCGAAGGCGTTCCTGATGGACGAGCCGCTGTCCAACTTGGACGCCAAGCTGCGCACCGCGACCCGGGTCGAGCTGGCCGCGCTGCACCGGCGGCTCGGATCCACCTTCATCTACGTCACGCACGACCAGGTCGAGGCCATGACGATGGCCACCCGGATCGCGCTGATCAACGGCGGTCGCCTCGAACAGGTCGGCACCCCGGCGGAGGTCTACGACCAGCCCGAGTCGGTCTTCGTCGCCGGATTCCTCGGCGCACCACCGATGAACCTGCTGTCCGCGCGGGTGGCCGCCGGGGACGAGCGCGTGCGAGTCACCGCGCCCGGGCTGGACGTCCCGCTGTGGAGCGGGACGACCCCGGAGCAGGAGGTGGTGCTCGGGATCCGTCCGGAGCACCTGTCCTTCGCCGCGCTGACCGAGGAACCCGGCGAACGCCCGCTGCTGCGCGGAGCGGTGCGGGCGGTGGAGAACCTCGGCAGCGAGGAGGTGGCGATCTGCGACGTGGGCGGCACGGACGTCGCCGTTCGAGGTCCTCGTCCGCTCGGCGTCGTCGCCGGAGAAGCGGTCGCGCTGACCGCCGATCCCCACCGGATCCACCTCTTCGACGAGCCCACCGGCCGACGGCTGGTGTGGCAGGACGACCCGGTGCCCGTCAGCGCTTCTTGAGAACCCGTTCGACGAACTCGCTGAAAACCCTTGGCGCGGCCCCAAAGGCGGCCAACGGCGCCGCAGAACCCCCCCTGAACAAGGAGAACCGAGAGTGAGAAACGCACGCCGGTCCGGCGTCCTCGGCGCGATGCTGGGCGCCGTGGTGCTGCTGGCCACCGCATGCGGTGGTCTGGGCAGCACCGCGGCGGATTCCGGTGCCGCCGAGATCGCCCCCGAACTCGATCCGAACCAGCAGGTGGACATCACCTTCGAGAGCTACAACCTGGCCACCGCGGGCGCGTGGACGGACACCATCAACGGGCTGCTCGCGGAGTTCCAGGCCAAGCACCCCAACATCAAGGTGCACGGGCAGCCCCCGCAGGGCGCGGCCGGCAGCAACGCCGGTGCCAACACGGTCGCCAGCGTGCAGAGCCAGCTCGTGGTCGGCAAGGCCCCGGACGTCGCGCAGCTGACCTTCGGCGATCTGGACTACGCCGTGCACCAGCTGCGGCCGAAGGCGCTCGACGACATCGTCGGCCGCGACGCGGTGCAGGCCCACTTCGAAGGTGCGCACCCGGTGCACCCGCGGGCCCGGGAGCTGGCGAAGCTGGACGGCAAGACCTACGGCATGCCGTACGTGTTCTCCACGCCGGTCCTCTACTACAACGCCGACCTGTTCCGCCGCGCCGGGCTGGACCCGGACAAGCCGCCGACCACCTGGGCCGAGGTGCAGCAGGCCGGTCTGGCGATCAAGAACAGCACCGGGACCCCCGGCGCGTACCTCGACTGCCTGACCAAGACCTCGGGCGACTGGTGCCTGCAGGGCCTGATCCGCTCCAACGGCGGCCAGGTGCTCTCCGCCGACCGCAAGTCGCTGACCTTCGCCGAACCGCCGGCCGTCGAAGCGATCTCGATGGCCCAGCAGCTCGTGAAGTCCGGGGTCACCCCGGACCTGACCCAGGCGCAAGCGATGGATGCGATGGGCCGCGGGCAGCTCGGCATGTTCCTGGAAACCAGTGCGCTGCAAGGGAGCTTGCAGTCGCAGTCGGCGGGCAAGTGGGAGCTGCGGGCAGCGCCGATGCCGTCCTTCGGCGGCAACCCGACGGTGCCCACCAACTCCGGCTCCGCGCTGTTCGTGATGTCCGACGACAAGGCCAAGCAGCGGGCGTCCTGGGAGCTGATCAAGTTCCTCACCAGCGACGAGGCGTACCAGGCGATCTCCTCGAAGATCGGGTACCTGCCGCTGCGCACCGGTCTGGTCGACGACCCGAACGGGCTCAAGCCGTGGGCCGACCGGAACCCGCTCATCCGCCCCAACCTGACCCAGCTGGACCGGCTGGAGCCGTGGGTGTCCTTCCCCGGCGACCACTACGTGCAGATCCGCGACCTGATGCTGCAGGCGGTGGAGAACTCCGTCTACCGCGGTCAGGATCCGCAGGCGACGTTGTCCGAGGCCCAGCGCAGGGCCACCGAGCTCATGCCGCGCTCATGAGCGCGGCGACGCAGCGGCACGTGCCGCTGACCGGCACGCACAACGTGCGCGACGTCGGCGGCTACCCGACCGCCGACGGCCGGTCGATCCGCTGGAACACCCTGATCCGCGCGGACGCGCTGCACCGGTTGACCGACGCGGGACGGGCGCACTTCGCCGAGATGGGCTTGCGGACCGTTCTGGACCTGCGGGAACGCGCTGAACGGGAGCACGCGCCGGACGCGTTCACCGGACCGGAGCCGGTGCAGCGGTGGGTGCCGATCTTCGCCGAGCGGCTGGACTCGGCGGCGATGGGCCTGCCGGAGATCTACCGGCGGATGGTCGACGACTTCGGCGACCGGCTCGTGCTCGCCGTGCGGGAGCTGGCCCGGCCGGGCGCGTTGCCCGCGGTGGTGCACTGCAGCGCCGGGAAGGACCGGACCGGTGTCGTCATCGCCCTGGCGCTGTCGGTGGCCGGGGTGGCACCGGAGGTGATCGCCGAGGACTACGCGATGACCGGCGAATTCCTCGGCGCCGAGTACCTGGCCGACATCGAGCAGCGGATGGCCGCGATCGGCCTCTCCCAGCAACCGCGCGACAACGCCGTCGCCTGCCCGCCCGAACTCATCCACGACACCCTGACCCGCATCACCGGAAAGCACGGCACGGTGCGGGACTTCCTGCTCGCGCACGGCGCGACCGGAGAAGAACTCGAAGCACTCCGCACCGCGCTCGTGTCGTGACCGCGGAACCCGCGCTCACGACCCCGCGCAAGTCCCCGAGGAGCCCGGAAATGTCCTTGCCCCGCCACACGATCATCCAGATCAGCGACTCCCACATCGTCCCCGAAGGCGACCTCCTGCACGGCCGCGTCGACACCGCGGAGAACCTGACCTCGGCCCTGGAAGACGTCGAGAAGCTGTCCACCCCGCCGGACGCGGTGCTGCTCAGCGGAGACCTCGCCGACACCGCGGACCCCGCCGCCTACCGCCGGCTGCGCGCGATCGTCGAAGCCTTCGGCGAGCGCACCGGGATCCCGGTGCTGTACGCGATGGGCAATCACGACGAGCGAGCCGCGTTCCGGGCGGGCCTGCTGGACGCCGACGGCGTCGAACCGTACGACCACGTCCGCATGTTCGGTGACCTGCGGTTGATCGTGCTGGACAGCACGGTTCCCGGCAAGCACCACGGCGAGCTGACCGAGGAACAGCTGTCCTGGCTGGCCGACGAGCTGGCCACGCCCGCGCCGGGCGGCACCGTCCTCGCCCTGCACCACCCGCCGATGGATTCGCCGATCCCGCTGATGGATTCGGTCGCCTTCCACGGCACCGCGCAGCTGGGCGAGGTGTTGCGGGGCAGCGACGTGCGGATCGTCGTCAGCGGCCACGCGCACTACCCGTCTGCCGGCCTGCTCGGCGGCGTGCCGGTGTGGATCAGCGGTGCCAGCGCTTACACCCAGGACGTGCTGATCGAGCAGAACGGTCTGCGCGGGGTCGTCGGCGGCGCCTACACCCGCATCGACGTGTTCGAGGAGACCGCGATCGCGACGTCGGTCCCGATCGGCGCCCGCGAAACGGTCTACGAGATCACCATCGAGCAGCTGAAGTCCTACATGGAGCAGGAGAGCTGACACGTGCTGGTCCCGGTCGCCCGACCGGCGGCACCAGCCGCGGAGAGCCGGCCCGCCCGGCCCTCCGCGGCGCGGCGGCTGCGCGGTCTGCTCCCACCGCTGCTGTACCTGGCCCCGGCCCTGGTCTTCCTCTACGCGTGGACCTACCGGCCGCTGGCCCAGACCTTCCAGCTCTCCTTCTACAACTGGAACCTGCTGCCCAGCTCGCCGATGGAGCCGGCGGGCCTGGACAACTACGCGCGCGTGCTCCAGCTGCCCGAGATGGGGCAGGCGGTCGGGAACACGCTGATCTACATGGCGGCGCTGCTGCCGTTCACGGTGCTGCTCCCGATCGTCGCGGCGCTGCTCGCCCGGCGGATCCGGGGCCGCGCCCGAACCGCGTACCAGGCCCTGATCTTCGTGCCCACGCTGGTGACCCCGGTGGCCGGGGCCGCGGTGTGGCGGTGGTTGCTGGACCCGAACAGCGGGCCGGTGAACCAGCTGATCACGGCGTTCGGCGGCGAGGCGGTCAACTTCTTTCGGGAGCCCGGTGCCGCGATCACGGCGATCATCGCCATCTCCGGGTGGAGCCTGCTGGGCTTCGCCACCCTGGTCGTGTCCGCGGGCCTGGCCGGGATCAACGACGACTACGCCGCTGCCGCGTCGCTCGACGGGGCCTCCCGCTGGCAGACGACGCGGTGGATCACGTTGCCGCTGCTGTCGCCGACCGTGCTGTTCCTGGTGCTGATGACCACGCTGCTGTCGGTGCAGATCACCTTCCCGCTGATCGACGTGCTCACGCAGGGCGGGCCGGACGGGACCACCACGAACGTCTACTACCTGCTCTGGGAGTACGGCTTCCGCAACTTCGACGCGGGCTTCGCCGGTGCCGCCGGAACCGTCTTCTTCCTCTCGTTCGGGCTGGTGGCGGTGTTCTTCGTCTGGCTGTCGAACAAGTTGAGCTTCTACGACAACTGAGAGGTGCGAGATGCCGCTGACCGTGATGGCCGCGCCGCACGCGGCCGAACGACCTCCCGCGCGGGTGGCGCGGCCCGAGGACGGCCCGGTGGGGGAGGGGAGCCGGGGACGTTCGGTGATCGGGCACCTCGTGCTGATCGCGCTGGCGATCGTGGCGGTCTTCCCGGTCTACTGGATGTACTCGACCTCGGTGCGCCCGCCGTCGGACGCCCTCGGCCAGTCGCTGCTGCCGTGGCCGCTGTCGTTGGCGAACTACGAGTACGTGTGGCAGGTCATCCCGATGGGGAAGATGCTGCTGAACACCTTCGCGGTGGCGGCGGCGTCCAGCCTGGCGCAGCTGCTCGTGGCGCTGCTGGCGGCCTACGCGTTCGCGGCGTGGGACTTCCCCGGGAAGGGGTTGCTGCACCTGCTGTTCGTCGGGGCCTGGCTGGTCCCGTTCCAGGTCACGATGATCCCCAACTACGTGTACCTCTCCCAGCTCGGGCTGCTCAACACGCTGGCCGGGGTGGTGGTCCCGACGGTGTGCTCGACGATGGCTGTCCTGCTGCTGCGCCAGCACATCCAGGCGTTCCCCCGGGAGCTGCTGGACGCGGCGCGGATGGACGGCCGCTCGTCGTGGGGGACGCTGTGGACGGTCGTGGTGCCGAACCTGCGCCCGGCGTTGGCGTCCATGTCGATCCTGCTGTTCATCTCGGCGTGGAACGAGTACTTCTGGCCCGCGCTGGTCCTGCAACGCACGGACTCGGTGCTGCAGATCGGCGTGCGCAGCTTCCTGTCCGCCGAGGGCGACAACTGGGGCGCGGTGATGGCGGCGTCGGGCCTGGCCTGCCTGCCGATCTTCGTCCTCTACCTCCTCCTGCAACGCCAGGTCGTGGACGCCTTCGTCCGCTCACGTCCGGATCGAGTCCTCGTTCCACCCTTCGCTCGACTCCCGTCAGGTACGCGTCGGCGGCAGCCCGGTAGTGGTCGGCCGAGAACAACA
>NZ_JBEOVY010000021.1:0-37461 GCF_040295745.1 Saccharopolyspora sp. NPDC002686 | reverse complement strand
CCCGAGATCATCCGCGGCACCGCCGAGACCGAGGCCCGCGAGCTGATCAGCGAGGCCGAGCTGAGGGCTTCCCTGGAGACGTCGAGCAGCAGCGGGTCCTTGTTCGGGGTCGCCTTGTCGTAGTAGGCCGAGTCGCCGATCACCACGAGCTCGTTCTGGCGGTCCGAGGCGTAGGCCTTGTCCTTGAGCTCCGGCAGGCCCTTGGTGTCCTCGCTGCCGTCGTCGACCAGGTCGCGGATGTTGCCCGTGCTGTCCTGGGTGGTCAGGTCGTCGAGCCGCTGCGCGCTGTCCGCGTTGGGCATCCGCACGGTGACGACCGAGGTCAGCACGCGGGTGCCGTCGGGCAGCTTGGTGTCGTAGAGCGCGCGGGTGAGGTGCTCGCACTCCTCGCCCTGGAAGAACTGCTGGATCTTGTAGTCCGAGACGTTCTGGCAGCCGCGGAACCCGTCCTCGCGGCGGATCGGGTCGAACTGGTACTTCAGCGGCGTCGCCGCAGGCACCTCCGGCTCGGGCGCAGCGGGCTTGAGCGCCATCCAGATCAGCCCGGACACCACGGAGATGGCGAACAGCCCGGCGCCGCGCGCGACCCAGCCCATCGGCGTGATCCGCTTCTTCCCGGACGGCGGTAAGCCGGGCATCGGCTGCCGGTTGGTCGGCGGGTTCACCGCGGGCTGCACCTGCGGGTTGGTCTGCTGGCGCACCGGGCGCGGCGGCGGGGGCTGCTGCGGCGGCATCGGCGCTTGCTGGGGATGCTGCGGCGGGGGCGGGAACACCGGGCGGGTGGTTTGCCCGACTCCGGGGTCCACCGGTGCCCGATCCGGCTGGATCCGCGAGTTGTCGCGGCGGAGCGGAGCGGTTTCGCGCTGCGTGTCGGCTCGTTCACCCGTCATGTCGTCGGGCGCACCTTTTCCATCGGGCACGGAACCCACGGTAGCCGTTGCGCATTACGAGACGGACACCCCGGACGTACCTCCCAGTGCCCGGACCGCCTTCTCGACGTCCGCGCGGGTGTTGTACAGGTGGAACGCCAGGCGCGCGCGACCAGCGCGCTTCGCGCAGGCCACCCCGGCTTCGGTGAGCTTCGGCACAGCATCGGCGACCTGCACCGAAACGATCGGCGAACCGGCCGGCGGCAGGCCGATCCCGGCCCGGAACTCGTCGGCCAGGCCGGTGCAGTGCGCCGCCACCTCGGCCATGTCCAGCCCGGCCAGCCACTCCAGCGACACGGCCGCGCCGACCTGGGAGAACCACGTCGGCGAGAGGTCGAGCGCACGGGCGTCACCGGCCAACCGCAGCGGCAGCCCGTAGGTGGTCGTCCACGGGTCTTCACCGGCGTACCAGTTCGCGCTGTGCGGGCGGATCTCGGGCGCATCGGGGTGGATCGCGAGCCAGGCCGCGCCGCGCGGCGCCATGAGCCACTTGTAGGCCGCGCTGACCACCCAGTCCGCCCAGTCCAGCTGCAGCGGCAGCCAGCCGGCCGCCTGCGTGGCGTCGAGCAGCACCCGCGTCGAGGTCGTCTCGGCGACGGCGCGCAGCGCTTCGAGGTCGACGATGCGGCCGTCGCTGGACTGCACCACGCTGACCGCCACCACGTCGTGATCGGCGGCGTGCGCGGCGATCTCGCCCAGCTCGACCTCCGTCACCTTCACCCCGCGGTCCTGCTGCGCGGCGAACGGGAAGAGCACGCTGGTGAAGTCGCCCTCCGCGACCAGCACCCGCGTACCGTCCGGGACGCTGGCCGCGACGAGGCCGACGAGCTGGGACGCGGTGGTGCCGAGCGCGACCCGGTCCGCGGTGGTGCCGATCAGCCGGGCGAAGGCGGCGCGGGCGGTGGCGACGGCGGGTTCGAAGTCGCCGGGACCGTCGAGCCCGCTCCCCCACCTGCGCACCGACTCGGCGACCGCGCGGGCCACGTGGGCGGGCGGGATCCCGATGCTCGCCGTGTTGAGGTAGCCGTCGGGGACGTCGAACTCCGCGCCGAATGCTTTTCGCATTCCCGCATCCTCGCACCGGATCAGCCCTCGCGGAACGGTTTTTCGGGGACGTGCGCAGACCACCGGCAACGGCCACGCCGGATACGGTGGGAGCCATGCGCAGCGAGGAGATCGAGGTCCGCACCGGATCCGTGGAGGTCGTCTACGACTTGGGCGCCGAGTGCGACCGGTTCTTGCGCTCGGCGTCGGCCGAGGACGGTCTGCTCAACGTCTGGGTGCCGCACGCGACCGCCGGCCTGGCCATCATCGAGACCGGCGCGGGCAGCGACGACGACCTGCTCGCGGCGCTGCGCGAACTGCTGCCCAAGGACGACCGCTGGCAGCACCGGCACGGCTCGCGGGGTCACGGCAGGGACCACGTGCTGCCCGCGATCGTCCCGCCGTACGCGACGATCCCGGTCCTGGGCGGCGAGATGGCGCTGGGCACCTGGCAGTCGGTCTGCCTGGTGGACACCAATGTGGACAACCCGGTCCGCAGGGTCCGCCTCAGCTTCCTCCCCGGCTGATCCGGCACGCGGTGACGGTCGATTTCGCACGAAATCGACCACTTCCCCACCAGCAGGGGGCGCTCTTGGCTGGAAGTGGACGATCGGGGCGCGAAATCTTGCGCTGTGCGTGTTCGTGCGCGCACTCTTTGCGTTCGTGGCGACGACAGTGGGCAGCGGGCGGCGGCTCGGCCGGGTGGTGTCGGCGGGCGTGGTCGGGACGACCGTCGAGTTCTACGACTTCTTCCTCTACGGCGCGGCCGCGGCGACCGTGTTCGGCCCGGTGTTCTTCCCGCACGCGGACGGGCTGCTCGGAGTCCTCCTCGCGCTGGTGACCTACGCCGTCGGCTTCGCCGCCCGACCGCTCGGCGGGCTGGTGTTCGGGCACTTCGGCGACCGGATCGGGCGCAAGCGGCTGCTGGTGATCAGCCTGCTCACGATGGGTTCGGCGTCGGTGCTGATCGGCGTGCTGCCGGGCTACGCGCAGATCGGGATCGCCGCGCCGCTGCTGCTGACGCTGCTGCGGCTGGTGCAGGGTTTCGCCCTCGGCGGCGAGTTCGGCGGCGCTGTGCTGCTGGTGGCCGAGCACGGACCTCGCCGGCGCCGCGGCTTCTGGACCGCGTGGCCGCAGACCGGCGGACCGCTGGGCAACCTGCTGGCCACCGCCTCCCTCGCGGCGGTCGCCGGGAGCACGACGGCCGCGCAGTACTCGGCTTGGGGCTGGCGGATCCCGTTCCTGGCGTCGATCCTGCTGGTCGTCGTCGGCCTGTGGGTCCGGCTGCAGGTCGCCGAGTCGCCGCTGTTCCGAGCCGTCGCCGAGCAGCGCCGCGAGGCCCGGGCGCCAGTTCTGGAGGCGCTGCGGCAGTACCCGCGCGAGGTGTTCGCGGCCTTCGCCGCGCGCGTCGGCGAGAACGCGGCTTTCTACGTGTTCACCATCTTCTTGCTGGTGTACGCGGGGAGCATCGGCGTGCCCACGGCGATCACGACCGCAGCGGTCACCGCGGGTTCGCTCGTGCAGGCAGCGGCGATGCTGGCCGGCGGCGCGCTGTCCGACCGGCTCGGACGCCGCCCGGTGGCGGTCGGCGCGGCCCTGGTGTGTGCACTGTGGACGATGGTGTTCTTCCCGCTGGTCGCCAGCGGCGAATCGGCCCTGGTGTTCCTCGCGGTAGCGGTCGGCCTGCTGCTGCACGGCACCCTCACCGGAGCCCAATCCGCCTTCTACGCCGAGCTTTTCGGCACCTCGGTGCGCTATTCCGGGGTGTCCCTCGGCTACCAGGCCGCCACCGTCCTGGCCGGTGCCGCAGCGCCGCTCGCGGGCACCGCGCTGCTGCGCGCCACGCACTCCCCGACCCCGGTGGTGGTCCTGCTGATCGCCTGCCTGGCGCTGACCGCGGTGGGCATGCTGATCGTCCCCGAAACCGCCCGCCGAGAACTGACGTCCTGACGACACGGGCGAGCTGGCACGATGGGTCCGTGACTCGACTCGTGCTGTGGGACATCGACCTGACGCTCGTCGACGCCAGGGGCTTCGGCCCCCGCTGGTACCGCCAAGCGCTCGCAGCGGTCACCGGACGGGCGCTGGAGAGCATGCCCGACACCGCGGGGCGCACCGAGCTGGCGATCACCACAGACGTCCTGGAGAACCACGGCGTCCCCGCCGACGAGACCACCATCGCGGCCATGTTCACCGCCCTGACCAGCGCAGTCGCCGAGACCCGCGACGAGCTCGCGGAGCGCGGCAGCGCGCTGCCCGGGGCGGCGCAGGTGCTGAAGGCGCTGTCGCTGGAACCCGGGTTCGAGCAGACGCTGGTGACCGGGAACCTCGCCGAGGTGGCCTTCCACAAGCTCGAGTCCTTCGACCTGCACCACCACGTCGACTTCGAGATCGGCGGCTTCGGCGCCGGCTCGGTGCACCGACACGACCTGATCGCGGACTCCGTCGCCAAGGCCGCGGACCGCCGCGGCGCGGTGATCTCCCCCGACTCGGTCGTGGTCGTGGGCGACACCCCGCACGACGTCGCGGGCGCGCTGAGCTTCGGCGCGATCGCGGTCGGCGTGGCCACCGGCCACAGCACCGAAATCCAGCTCCACGCCGCCGGTGCCCACGCGGTCCTCCCCGACCTCGCCGACACCGACGCCGTGCTCACCGCCTTGTCGTGAGCTCACCGCACCAGCGCCAGCAGACCGGCGCCGGCGAGCTCGACCAGGAAGTAGAACCAGACCGGGTAGAACCGGGTGCGCTGGTCGGCCAGCCCGGACACCACCCGCCCCACCGCCATCCCGAGCAACGCGGCGGCGACCGCGATCGCGATGCCGCGGCGCAGGTCGGTGTCCAGCACGGCCACCACCAGCACGGCAGCGATCGCGATGCCGAACCCGCCGTAGACCGCGCGCACCTCGGAACGGCTCTCCGGGGCGTTCAGCTCGATCGCGAACGGCCGCACCAGCGCAGCCGGTGCTACCAGCCCGAACACGCCCAGCCCGGCGAAGAAGGCGGCCACGATGACCAGGAGCGCTGCACCCATGTCGTTCCTCCCAACGAGATCACCGACAACGATGCGGGAGGCGGCGGCCGGGGCGCTTCCAAAAACGTGCTCAGCTGATCGCGGCGTGGTGTGGCTGCTGCCGGGCGAAGCGCTCTACTGCGGGCCGCCGCTGGAGCTCGACCCGCACTCCGGTGCCGCGTCCTGCCTGGCGATCGGGATCGACGAACCGCTGCAGGTGACGGTCGACGGCACCACGTCCCGCCTGCGCAGCGCCTTCATCCCGCCGCGGCTGACGTGCCAGGTCACCACGACCGGGCGGATAGCGGCCTTCTTCCTCGAACCGGGCTCGGCGCCCGAGCGCTCCTGCTCGGCGATGATGCGGCCGGTCGGCGCGATCCGCTCCGACCACCAGCGGGAGCGTGAACTCGCCGAGCTGAGCGGGGCGCTCACCGATCACGACGTGCAGCGCTGGGTCGCGCTCGCGACGGGCGACGACGGCACGACGCGGGACGAGCGGATCCTGGCGGCGGTGGAGCTGCTGAGCGCGAACCCGGACCTGTCCGCCGCGCACATCTCCGCACAGCTCCACCTGTCGCCGTCGCACTTCCTCCGGCTGTTCAAGCGCGACACCGGGACCACGCTGCGCCGCTTCCGGCTGTGGGCGCGGATGCTCAGCGCTGCCGCGCACATCGCTGACGGCGCCGATCTGACCGCGGCCGCGACCGCCGCCGGGTTCGCGAGCTCGGCGCACTTCAGCTCGGCGTTCCACGCGATGTTCGGCCTCAGCCCGAGCAAGCTGCTGTCCACCCCGCTGGAAATCCGCCCGTGGCAGCACGAAGCCCCCGAGGAGCGGTCCTCGGGGGCTTCGTGAAATTCCGTCAGCTGCGCACCGCGTTGACGACGTGCTCGACCGCGTTGTCGACCTCGATCTCCGCGCGGTCGCCGGTGCGGCGGTCGCGGACCTCGACGACACCGCGGGTCAGGCCCTTGCCGACCACCAGGATCGTGGGCACGCCGACCAGCTCGGAGTCGGCGAACTTCACGCCCGGCGAGACCGTCCGGTCGTCCAGGATGACCTGCACACCGGCCGCGTCGAGCTCGGCCGCCAGCGCCTCACCGCGCTCCCGGATGCTCTCGTCCTTGCCCGCGATGACCACGTGCACGTCGGCCGGGGCCACCTCGCGCGGCCAGACCAGGCCCTGCTCGTCGTGGCTCTGCTCGGCGATCGCGGCGACCAGGCGGGACACGCCGACGCCGTAGGAGCCCATGGTGATCCGCTTCGGCTTGCCGTCCTGGCCCAGCGCGTCCAGCCCGAACGCGTCGGCGTACTTGCGGCCGAGCTGGAAGATGTGGCCGATCTCGATGCCGCGCGCGGCGACCAGGGTGCCCTGGCCGTCGGGCGACGGGTCGCCCTCGCGGACCTCGGCGGCCTCGATGGTGCCGTCCGGGGTGAAGTCGCGGCCGCACACCAGGTCCACCACGTGGTGGTCGGTCTTGTCGGCACCGGTCACCCACGCGGTGCCGGTCACCACGCGCGGGTCGACCAGGAAGCGAACCCCGTTGTCCTGCAGCGCCTTCGGGCCGATGTAGCCCTTGACCAGGAAGGTGTTGGCGGTGAAGTCGGACTCCTCGAGCAGCTCCACCTCGGCCGGCTCCAGCGACGCCTCGAGCCGCTTCATGTCGACCTCGCGGTCGCCGGGCACGCCGACGGCCAGCAGCTCCCACTCCTCCGCACCGGGCTGGCGGGTCTTGACCAGCACGTTCTTGAGGGTGTCGGCCGCGGTGAACTTGCGGTCGGTGTTGGCGTTGAGGAAGTCGACCAGGCTCTCGATGGTCGGCGTGTTCGGCGTGTGGTGGACCTCGGCGGCGGGCTTGCCCTCCAGCGGCTCAGCGGCCGGCGCCGGGGTGATCACGGCCTCGACGTTGGCGGCGTAGCCCGAGCCCGTGCTGCGCACGAAGGTGTCCTCGCCGGTCTCGCTCTCGGCCAGGAACTCCTCGGACGCCGAGCCGCCCATGGCACCGGAGGTCGCCGACACGATCACGTAGCGCAACCCGACCCGGTCGAAGATCCGGACGTAGGCGTCGCGGTGCAGCTGGTAGGAGCGGGACAGGCCCTCGTCGTCGATGTCGAAGGAGTAGGAGTCCTTCATCACGAACTCGCGCCCGCGCAGGATGCCCGCGCGCGGCCGCTCCTCGTCCCGGTACTTGGTCTGGATCTGGTACAGCATGACCGGGTAGTCCTTGTAGGAGCTGTACTCGCCCTTGACGGTGAGGGTGAACAGCTCCTCGTGGGTGGGGCCGAGCAGGTAGTCGGCGCCCTTGCGGTCCTTCAGCCGGAACAGCTGCGGGCCGTACTCGGTCCAGCGGCCGCTGGCGTCGTAGGGCTCCTTGGGCAGCAGCGCGGGCAGGTGGATCTCCTGGGCGCCGATGGCGTCCATCTCCTCGCGCACGATCTCCTCGATCTTGCGCAGCACCCGCAGGCCCAGCGGCAGCCAGGAGTAGATCCCCGGCGCGATGCGGCGGACGTAGCCGGCGCGGACGAGCAGCTTGTGGCTCGGCACCTCGGCGTCGGCCGGATCCTCGCGCAGGGTACGCAGGAACAACGTCGACATCCTCGTGATCACGGCTACTGGCTCCTCATCCGGGCTGATTCGTCACCGGCAGCGTATCGAGTGCCCCCGGGGTCACCACCAGCGGATTACCGGTTCGCGGGCCGGTGTCGGTGATCGCCGCTAGCTTCGCACCATGACGCTGAGCATCGGCATGGTCACCATCGACTGCGCCTCACCGCAGACCCTCGCCGAGTTCTGGACCCGGGCGCTGGACACCTCGGTGGTCCTCGACGTCGGCGAGTTCATGATGCTCGCACCGAACCGGGAAGGCGGTGTGGCGCTCGGGCTGCAGCGGGTTCCCGAGCCCCGCACCGGGAAGAACAGGGTGCACGTGGACCTCGGCACCACCGATCGCGCCGCCGAGGTGCGCCGGCTGGTCGAACTGGGCGCGACCGAAGTCGGCGAGCACGAGGCGCCGGGCGGGCTGAGCTGGACCGTGCTGACCGACCCGGAGGGCAACGAGTTCTGCGTGGCCAGCGGCCACTGAGCCGATCAGGTCATTGCCGCGCCGCCCGCCCTGCGGTTACCTCGATGGCAGGTCCGATCCACCGAGGGGGCCCGATGTCCGCTTCGCACGTCCGCGACGGCCACGGTCGGCTGGCCGAACTGTCCCTGGGCGCACGGCTGTTCGCGCAGGGAGCGATGACCTGGGTCTTCGCCCAGCGCGGCGACCCGATGGCGCGCTTGCTGCACGCCCCGTGGCGCAACGATCCGTACCCGCAGCACCGCCTGCTGCGCGAGCAGGGGCCGCTGGTGCGCAGCAAGCTGGGCGTTCTGCTCGCCACGACGCACGAGCTGTGCGACGAGGTGCTGCGGGACCGGCGGTTCGGCGTGCGCACCAGCGACGGCGCGTACGGCGATCCCACCGCGTCGGCCGTCGAGCTGCAGCTGTCGCTGCTGGAGCTGGACCCGCCGGACCACTCGCGGCTGCGCAAGCTCGCCGCCCCCGCGTTCCGGCCCCGCCGCATGGAGACCTACCGGGCGCGCATCGAGCAGATCACCGACGAGCTGCTGGACCGGGCGGTCGAACGCGGCGAGTTCGACGTGGTCCGCGACTTCGCCGGGCCGCTGCCGATCCGGGTGATCTGCGAGCTGCTGGGGCTGCCGCCGCTGGACGCGGAACGGCTGGCGCACCACGGCAGGATCCTGGCGGGAGCGCTGGACGGGATCCGCTCGCCGCGCCACCTGCGGCAGATGCGCGAGTCGTTCACCGAGCTCGACGCGATGTTCGACCGGCTGATCGAGCAGCGCCGGGCGAACCCCGGCGAGGACGTCGTCAGCGATCTGGTCGCGGCGCTCGACGAGGACAAGCTCACCGGCACCGAGCTGGTGCAGCTGTGCGACGTGCTGCTGGTCGCGGGTTTCGAGACGACGGTGAACCTGATCGGCAACGGCACCCACGCGCTGCTGCGGCACCCGGAGCAGTGGGCGCAGCTGCGCGCGGATCCGGACCTGGCGCCGGCGGTGGTCGAGGTAACCCTGCGCTGGGACCCGCCGGTCCAGATGACCATGCGCATCGCCCACGAACCGCTCGACCTGGCCGGTCGCCACCTACCGCTGGACACCCCGGTCCTGACGCTGCTGGCCGCCGCGGGCCGCGACCCGGCGGTGCACCCCGACCCGGACCGGTTCGACATCAACCGCCCGGACCGTGCCGAACACCTGGCGTTCTCCTCCGGCATCCACTACTGCCTGGGAGCCCCGCTGGCCCGCCTGGAAGCCGAGATCGCCTTCCGCAACCTGGCCACCCGCCTCCCCGGCCTCCGCCGAGCAGGAGCCCCAAAGCCCCGCCCGACCTCCCTCATCCACGGCCTCGCCACCCTCCCAGCAACCACCAACCACACCCTCACCCCCACCTGACCCGGTCGGCACCGACCGACGTCGACGCAAATTCAATGGAAATTGGACGTCCAATTTCCATTGAATTTGCGGAAGTTATCCACAGGGGACCCTAGTTATCCACAGTTTTCGGCGATTTTCCGCCGAGGTGTATCTGTTCAGGGGGTTCGCGTCTCTGTATTTGTATGACATCTACTACGCGACCGCCCACGATCGACGACAAGCCCTACAACGTGTTCCTCCGCTCCGAGGCCATCGACGCCGGTTACACGGACTGGGACCTGCGGAGCGGTGCCTTTCGCCGGGTCTTGCACGGCGTCTACACCACAGCCGAGACCCCGTTGACGCACGAGCTCAAGTGCGCCGGAGCCACCTTGACCCTGCCTCGAGGCTCGGTGATCACCGGCCGGTCGGCAGCCACGCTGCGCGGAGTGCCGCTGGCCGACTTCGGTTCTCCCGTCGAGGTGATCGTGCCGCGCGAGGACGGGATGCTCCGCAGGAACGGACTCCGCTGCACTTCTACCCGAGCCGCCGAATCCGAACACTCACCGTGGCGCGGTGTCGGTGTGGCGGGGTTCCCGCGCATCTCGTTCGACATGCTCAAGCAACGCTCGATCTCACATGCCGTCGCGTACTGCGACGCGCTGTTGCATGCAGGGGTGATCACGCCCGACGAGATCGCCGGATTCCTCGTCGGGCGGAAGGGCCACGGCGTCGCTCGAGCGCGCATGCGGCTCGAGTACCTCGACGGACGCGCGGAATCCGTACCCGAGTCGATCATGCGGGTCGAGCTCCTGCTCCGCGGCCTGCGGCCGGTTCCGCAGCTGGAGATCTTCGACGGCGAGCAGTTCGTCGCGCGCGTGGACCTCGCCTTCGAGGCCGCTCGGGTCGCGGTCGAGTACGACGGTGGTTGGCATGCGGATCCGGAACAGGTCAAACGGGATGAGGCGCGTCGGAAGCGGCTCTCGAGCCTCGGGTGGATCGTCATAGTCGTGACCAACGACCAGCTCCGGGGCAACTTCGACCCCGTCGTCGCGAAGATCGAGGCAGCGCTGGAGCACCAGCACGCAACTTCCATTGAAATTGGAGGTGCGATTTCAATGGAAATTGCGTGACTCCCCGCACACGGAGGCCCGGTCGAGGGCGTTCCCGGAACGCTTACCCTGGTGGGGTGTTGGTTTTGCTGCCTCCTTCGGAGACCAAGTCGGTCGGTGGTTCGGGTGCGCCTCTGGACTTGGGCGGGCTTTCGCATCCGGAGTTGACCGGCACCCGGCAGCAGCTGGTCGAGGCACTGTCCACTTTGGCCGATGATGTGCCCGCGAGCCTGGACGCGCTCGGGTTGTCCGAGCGCCAGGTCGAGGAGGTCCAGCGCAACGCCGAGCTCTGGGACGCGCCCACCGCGCCGGCCCTGGAGCGCTACACCGGGGTGCTCTACGACGCCCTCGACGTCCAGTCGCTGTCCGCGATCGAGCGCAAGCAGGCCGATACTCGGCTGGCCGTGGCGTCGGCGCTGTTCGGCATCGTGCGCGGGACCGACTCGATCCCCGCCTACCGGCTCTCCGGCGGCAGTTCGCTGCCCGGCCTGGGGACGTTGCGCAGCGTGTGGCGGCCCGTGCTGGAGCCGGTTCTGGCGGCTGCCGACGATCTCGTCGTCGACCTGCGCTCCGGGGCTTATGCCGCGCTGGCGAAGGTTCCGGGGGCCGTGGAGGTCCGCGTGCTGTCGGAGGACGCGACCGGCAAGCGCAAGGTGGTCAGCCACCACAACAAGGCGCACAAGGGCAAGCTCGCGCGGGCACTCGCCCAGTCGTCGGACGAGCCCGAGTCGATCGAGGACGTCCTCGCCGTGGCGAGCGACGCAGGCCTCCAGGCGGAACGCGAAGCCGACCGCAAGCTCTGCGTCGTCGTCCAGGCCTGAACTCGACCGCGAAACCGCAGGTCAAAAACCGGTTGTCGCCGCAGGTGCTGATCGGTCAAGCTGGTGCTCGTCGAAAGCACGCCGAGGAAGGGAGGTTCGTCGTGGTGGCCGTTGTGATGGTTGTGCGCGCCGTTTTCGCGCACCGATGGATTCGAACCTCTTGCCCTCCGCCACGCGTGCGCTGAACTTCGGTGCTCGGGCGGAGGTCCGCCCTGAAGGAGCACTCGACCTTGTCCTCGTACGAGCAGTACGACGCGGATCTGTTCCGCAACACCAAGAAGAGCAAGGCGCGCAAACCGAAATCCACCAAGCGGCAGCGCTTCGACGACGAGCCGGTCCGGCGCGGTCGGCTCACCGAGGAGGAACGCGAGCGGCTCGCAGCGCTGCGCGACGAACCCGAACCGCAGCCGCTGCCCGACGGTGCCGACCGCTGGTCCACCTGGGACACCGGAGAGCGCGGCCCGCAACCGCATCCGACCTGGTTGGTGACCGAGCTGGCGGCGGTGGACCACGAGCTCGGCGTCCTGAAGACCGGCAAGGAAGCCGACGTCCACCTGCTGCGGCGCTCGTTGCCCGGCGCCGAGTCCTGCCTGCTGGCGTCCAAGCGGTACCGCGATTCCGACCACCGGATGTTCCAGCGCGATGCCGGCTACCTGGAAGGCCGGCGGCTGCGCAAATCCCGCGAGATGCGGGCGATCCAGCAGCGCACGTCGTTCGGGCGCGGCATGATCGCCCAGCAGTGGGCGGTGGCGGAGTTCCGCGTGCTGTCCGCGCTGTGGCTGGCCGGAGCTCCGGTGCCGTACCCGGTGCAGCGGGTCGGGACCGAGATCCTGCTGGAATTCCTCGGCACGCCCGACGGCACGGCGGCGCCACGCCTGGCGGCGCTGCGACCGGATGCCGATGAGCTCGACGAGCTCTGGTCGCAGCTGGTCGAGGCCCTGGTCGTGCTCGCCCAGCACGGCTTCACGCACGGCGACCTGTCCGCGTACAACGTGCTGGTGCACGACGGGCGGCTGGTGCTGATCGACCTGCCGCAGGCGGTCGACCTGGTGGCCAACCCGCTCGGCCGGGACTACCTGCGACGTGATGCACACAACATCGCGGCATGGTTCCGCTCCCGCGGCGCCGACGAGGCCCGGACGGATCCGGACGCGCTGGTCGAAATCCTTGCCGCAGCGGGGAATCTGCCTCGATGAGGCCGTCCCGGTCGGCCCGGACGCCAGCCATGGGCATCCGGGCCGATCAGGGTAGAATCCAGAACGAGAGCCGGGATCACCGGCCCGTGTCCGCAGCGACACGTTTGACCACCTATCGGCGCCGACGCGCCGGGCTCGTCCTCGTGATCGCCCGCGGACTTCCCGCGAAGCCTCCCCGTGACGTGCCATTTCCGGGAGTTCTTCGTGCCATCAAGCTCGTCCGCCACGCCCGCGCGCTCGTCCCGACGTCCGCGCCGCCGCCGACCGCAGGGCAAGCCGCAGCAGACCAAGCGCAGCCTGTTCGACGAGGTCGGTGTGACCGCGGTCGCCCCCGCGCCGTTCGCCGATCTCGGACTGCCCACCCGGCTGGTGCGCGCGCTGGCCGACAACGGGATGGCCGAGGCCTTCCCGATCCAGGCCGCCACCATCCCCGACGCGCTGACCGGCCGCGACGTGCTCGGACGCGGCCAGACCGGTTCCGGCAAGACGCTGGCGTTCGGCCTGCCGCTGCTGGCGATGCAGCAGGGCAGCGCCCGCCCGATGCACCCGCGCGGCCTGGTGCTGGTCCCGACCCGCGAACTGGCCACCCAGGTGACCGATTCGCTGAAGCCGCTGGCCAAGGCCCTCGGGCTCTACGTCCGCGAGGTCGTCGGCGGCACCTCGTTCAACCGCCAGGTCGACACGCTGCGCCGCGGCGTGGACGTGCTGGTCGCGACGCCGGGACGACTCGCCGACCACGTCCGCCAGGGCACCTGCGTGCTGTCCGAAGTGGAGCGGACCGCGCTCGACGAGGCCGACCAGATGGCCGACATGGGCTTCCTGCCGCAGGTCCGCGAGCTGCTCGACCTGGTCCCGGCGGACGGCCAGCGGCTGCTGTTCTCCGCCACCCTGGACGGTGACGTCGACAAGCTCGTCGACCGGTACATGACCGACCCGGTGGTGCACTCGCTGGCGCCGCCCGCGGCCAGCGTCGACAGCATGGAGCACCACCAGTTCCTGGTGTCGACGACGGACAAGCAGGCCGTGCTCGCGCGCATCGCGGCTCGCGAGGGCCGCACGATCATGTTCGTGCGCACCAAGCACCACGCCGACCGCCAGGCCAAGAAGCTGCGCGCGGCCGGGATCCCCGCCGGTGCCCTGCACGGCGGCAAGGCGCAGAACGCCCGGACCCGCATCCTCGACGAGTTCCGCAGCGGTGAGACGACGACGCTGGTGGCGACCAACGTCGCGGCCCGCGGCATCCACGTCGACGACGTGAGCCTGGTCGTCCACGTCGAGCCCCCGGCCGATCCCAAGGACTACCTGCACCGCGCCGGGCGGACGGCGCGCGCGGGCGCGACGGGCACGGTGGTCACCCTGGTCACCGACGACCAGCGGGACGCCTTCCGCACCATGGCCAACCAGGCCGGTGTCAAGGCCAAGACGACGTCGGTGCGCCCGGAGGACGCTGAGCTGGTCCGCGTCACCGGTGCCCGCGAGCCCAGCGGTGTCTCGCTCGCCGCGCCGAAGCAGCCGCGCGAAACCCCGCGCAACCGCGGTCCGAAGCGCGGCGACGCCCCGCGGAACAACAAGCGCCGCGACGAGCCCCAGGGCAACCGGCGTCGGCGCCCGTCGGACGACGGGCGGCGCGCGGAGGGCGGCGACCGGCGTGGACAGGGCCAGGCCCGGCGCGGCGGCAATCGCGGTGGAGCCCGCCGGGCGTGACGGGGTCCCGCCCCGACCGACCTGGACGATGGGTGGCACGTCGACGATCCGCACGAGGAGGAATCCAGTGAGCCGGAGGCTGGACAACGCGAGCGAGGAGTTCCTGGAGTTCTGGCGGGAACGACACTTGTGCACGTTGACGACGGTGCGCGCCGACGGCACACCGCACGTCGTCCCGGTCGGGGTGACCCTCGACGTCGAGACGGCGACCGCGCGGGTGATCTCCTCCGGCACCTCGCACAAGGCTCGCCAGATCCGGGCGGCCGGTCCGGACGGGGCGAAGGTCGCGGTCTGCCAGGTCGACGGGCGGCGCTGGTCCACCCTGGAGGGGGTCGCCGTGGTGCGCGACGACCCCGCAGCGGTGGCCGACGCCGAGCGCCGGTACGAGCAGCGCTACAAGAAGCCCCGCGAGAACCCGGCGCGCGTGGTGATCGAGATCTCCGTGACGAAGGTCCTCGGCAACGCCTGACCACGACGTGGTGAGGTGGTGCGGTGAACGTTCAGCAGGAGAAGCCGGAGCTGGTCCACGTCGTCGGCATCGGAGCGGACGGTGCAGCAGGTCTGTCCCCGACCGCGCGGTCCATTGTGGACTCCGCCGAGGTGCTGTTCGGCAGTTCGCGCCAGCTCGACCTGGTCCCCGGAGCGACCGGCCGGCGGGTGGCCTGGCCCAGTCCGCTGCTGCCGGCGCTGCCCGGCCTGCTCGCCGAGCACGCCGACCGGTCGATCTGCGTGCTGGCCAGCGGCGATCCGATGTTCTACGGAATCGGCGCGACCCTGGTGAAGCTGCTGGGCCCGGACCGGGTTCGGATCGTCGCGCACCCGTCGTCGCTGTCGCTGGCGTGCGCGCGGATGGGCTGGCCGGTGCAGGAGACCGCGGTCGTGAGCCTGGTCGGCAGGCCGGTGGAACTGCTGCACCCCCGCGTCCAGCCGGGAAACCGGCTGCTGGTCCTCAGCTCCGACGGCACCACCCCGCGCGACGTCGCGGCGCTGCTGCGCGAGCGCGGGTACGGGCCGAGCAGCATGACCGTGCTGTCCGATCTCGGCGGCGAGGACGAGCAGCGGATCACTTCCACCGCTGATGGCTGGGAAGAATCGTCGGTGGGTCCGCTGAACGTGATCGCGATCGAGTGCCGCCCGGCTCCCGATGCGCGGGTTCTGCCTACCACGCCCGGACTTCCGGACGACGCGTTCGAGCACGACGGGCAGATCACCAAGCGCGAAGTACGGGCGGTCACGCTCGCGCGGCTGGCTCCGACCCCGGGCCAGCTGTTGTGGGACGTCGGTGCGGGCGCCGGTAGCATCGCGATCGAGTGGATGCGCAGTGATCCGTCCTGCCGCGCGGTCGCCGTCGAGCACCGCGACGACCGGGCGCAGCGCATCACCGCGAACGCGGCAGCGCTGGGCGTTCCCGGGCTCCAGGTGGTGACCGGAGCTGTGCCGCGCGCGCTGGACGGCCTGGACGGCCTGGACGAACCCGACGCGATCTTCGTCGGCGGCGGCGGAACCGCACCGGGCGTTCTGGAGGCGTGCTGGGCCGCGTTGCGTCCGGGCGGACGCCTGGTGGTCAACGCGGTCACGTTGGAATTGGAGGCGTTGGTGGCCGACTGGTACCGCCGCGTCGGCGGTGAACTGGTCCGGATCTCGGTGGAGCGGGCGGCGCCGATCGGCGGGTTCACCGGCTGGCGGCCGTCGATGCCGGTGACTCAGTGGGTGGTGAGCAAGCGATGACAGTTCGTTTCGTGGGTGCCGGTCCCGGTGCTGCGGACCTGATCACCGTGCGGGGCCGCGATGTGATCGCGTCGTCGCCGGTGTGCCTGTACGCGGGCAGCCTGGTGCCGGACGAACTGCTGGAGCACTGCCCCGCCGACGCCAAGCTGGTGGACACGGCCAAGCTGACCTTGGACGACATCCTCGCCGAGATGTCGGCCGCGCACGAGGCCGGACTCGACGTGGCGCGCCTGCACTCCGGGGATCCGTCGGTGTTCAGCGCCGTCGCCGAGCAGATGCGCCGCCTCGACGCCGCCGGCATCCCGTACGAGGTCGTGCCGGGCGTGCCTGCGTTCGCCGCTGCGGCGGCCGCGCTGAACCGGGAGTTCACCGTGCCCGGGGTCGGGCAGACCGTGGTGCTGACCCGGACTTCGGCCCGCGCGACGCCGATGCCGGAGCACGAGGACCTGGCCACGCTCGGCCAGAGCCGAGCGACGATGGTGCTGCACCTCGCGGTCAACCGCATCGAGGAACTGGTCGAGGAGCTCGTGCCCAACTACGGTGCCGATTGTCCGGTCGCCGTCGTGGCCAACGCGAGCCGACCGGACGAAATCGTCCTGCGCGCAACGCTTTCCGACATCGCCGGGCACGTCCGAGCGGCGGGCATCACCCGGACCGCCGTCGTCGTGGTCGGCGAAGTCCTGACGGCCTCGGAGTTCCCCGACAGCCACCTCTACTCCCCGAACCGCTGCCGGGACTGACCCGTCGCGCAGCACGCACGCATCGTTCAACCGATGTTGTGACCCGCCGGTGTGTCGGTGCACGACACACCGACCTGTGGACGACTTCCCGCAAATTCAATGAAATCGGACATCTGATTTCCATTGAATTTGCGTCGGGGTCGGAGCGCGCCGGGCTAGGCCCCGGCTCGGCCGACGATGGTTCCGGCTCTGTCGATGACGACTACGTCCACGGAGATCGGGGCTCCTCGGAGGGTTTCGAGGCAGAAGCTGCGGGCCCGGGCGGCGATGAGGTCGCCGAGCGGGAGGTTCGCCTCGGTGCAGAGCTGGAGTGCTTCGAGGGCCGTGTTGGCGCCGGTGATCCTGGTGGTCAGGTCCGCGGTGCCGCCCGCGTCCCGGACGATTTCGGCGAGCAGGGCGAAGTTGACCTGTGAGCGCTTGGAGTGCAGGTCCAGGTGGCCGTCGGCGAGCTTGGAGATCTTGCCGATGCCACCGGCGACGGTGAGGCGCGGAACCGGGTGCCGCCGCAGGTACTTCAGCACCGCACCGGCGAAGTCGCCCATGTCCAGCAGCGCCTCGTCGGGCAGGTCGTAGAGCTGGGTGGCGACCTTCTCCGAGGTGCTGCCGGTGCATCCGGCGACGTGCTCGAGACCTGCCGCGCGCGCCACGTCGACCCCGCGGCGGATGCTGTCGATCCACGCCGAGCACGAGTACGGCACGACAACGCCCGTCGTGCCCAGGATGGACAGCCCGCCGAGGATGCCCAACCGCGGGTTCCAGGTGCGCCGGGCCAGTTCCTCGCCTCCGTCGACGGACACCTCGACGACGACGTCCCCGCTGCCGCCGTGCTCCGCGGCCACGCGCGCGACGACCTCGCTCATCAGCTGCCGCGGCACGGGGTTGATCGCCGGTTCGCCGACCGGCAGCGGCAGCCCCGGCTTGGTGATGGTTCCGACGCCCTGACCAGCGCGGAAGACCACGCCCGCACCCGGTTCCGCATGCCGGACCGTCACCGACACGAGCGCGCCGTGGGTCACGTCGGGATCATCGCCGGCGTCCTTGACCACGCCTGCCGTCGCGAACCCGTCGCCCAGCCGTTCCCGGGCGAGCGCGAAGGCCGGGCGGTGCCCCTTCGGCAGCAGGATCTCCACCGGATCCGGAAAATCCCCGGTCAGCAGGGCCGTGTAGGCGGCGGCCGTGGACGCCGTGGCGCAGGCGCCGGTCGTCCAGCCGTACCGGAGGCCCGATCCCTCCGTTCGTCCACTCATACCGGGAGAATGCTCCTCATGCGGTTCTCAACGGGGTGGGTCGGATGACCCGCGTGCTCATCCTCGGCGGCACCGGCGACGCCCGGAAGCTCGCCGAACGGCTCGTCGAGCGGTCCGGTCTGCACGTCACATCCTCCCTGGCCGGCCGGGTCCGCGAGCCGCAGCTCCCGCCCGGCGAGGTGCGGGTGGGCGGGTTCGGCGGTCCGGACGGGCTGGCCGACTGGATCCGGAACGAGCAGGTCAGCGCGGTCATCGACGCCACCCACCCGTTCGCCCGGACGATGACCGGCAACGCCGTGGCGGCGGCCCGGAGCGCGGGCTGCCCGCTGCTGGTCCTGCGCCGCCCCGCCTGGCAGCCGGAGGCCGGTGACGACTGGCGATCGGTGCCCTCGATGACCGCGGCCGCCGCGCTGCTGCCGGAACTGGGCGAACGGATCTTCCTGACCACCGGCAGGCAGGGGCTGGCCCACTTCGCCGAGCTCGACCTCCAGTTCCTGGTGCGCACCGTCGATCCGCCCGAACCACCGCTGCCCCCGCGCACGACCGTGCTGCTCGCGCGCGGGCCGTTCACCGTCGACGACGAGCTCGCGCTGCTGCGGGAGCACCGCATCGATGCGCTGGTCAGCAAGAACAGCGGCGGTTCGATGACGAGCGCGAAGCTCGTCGCGGCCCGCGAGCTCGGGCTGCCGGTGGTGATGGTGCAGCGACCGCCCCGGCCCGACGCGCCGTCGACCGGGACGGTCGAGCAGGCCGTGGCCTGGCTCGACGAGGTGCTGCGCGGTCACGCCGGGTAGCGCCTCGGGGTGAACACGACGTCCTCGCCGTTGGCACCGCTGGCGATCCGCGTGGTCGACGAGCCGATCAGCAGCAGGCACCGCATGTCCACATCGGACTGGTCGAGGTCGGCGAGGCGCACCACCTTGATGCTCTCCTCCGCGCCACCGATGTCCCGCCCGATGACCACCGGCACGTCCGGCGAGCGGTGCTCCAGGACCGCGTCCCGCGCGGCCGCGACCTGCCAGGTCCGGCTGCGCGACGCGGGGTTGTAGATCGCCATCACCAGGTCGGCCGCTGCGGCGGCGCGCAGGCGCTCGACGATCACCTCCCACGGCTTGAGCCGGTCGGACAGCGACAGCACGCAGAAGTCGTGCCCCAGCGGTGCGCCGACGCGGCTGGCCACGGCCTGCGCCGCGGTCATCCCGGGCAGCACCCGCACGGGCACGTCCGCGCGCTCGGCCGCGACCTCCAGCACCGCGCTGGCCATGGCGAACACGCCCGGATCCCCGGACGAGACCACCGCGACCTTCGACCCGCGCCGAGCGAGCTCCAGCGCGAACTCCGCCCGCTCCGACTCGACGCGGTTGTCGGACGCGTGCTTGCGCTGGCGGGGATTGTCCGGAACCCGCGCGAGGTACGGCGCGTACCCGACCAGCTCGTCGGCCTCGGCGAGCGCCGCCTGAACCTCCGGCGTCACCCACTCGCGCCCACCAGGTCCGAGCCCCACCACGACGACCTCGCCCTGACCTGCGGTTTCAGCAGCCGTGACGGTTTCCCGCGAAACCGGAACACCGCTGTTCGCCGGGCCGGGGAGCAGCGCCAGCGAGAAGTACGGGACCGTTTCGGGGTCGACGTCGGCCAGGCGTTGGTAGCGCTGGCGATCCGTGGTCGCGCGCTCGACGTACCACGCCTCGTCCAGGCGGCCCGCCTTCTCGAACGCCTCCCGGACGCCTTCGAAGGTGCGGCCCAGCTTGAGGACCGCCGCAGCGTCGGTCCGGGCGAGCCGCTCGGCGAGGACGTCCGGCGGGAGGGTGCCCGGCAGGACCGCGAAGGTCTCGTCGCGTTCGGCCAGCGGCCGGCCCAGGGTCGCCGAGGCACCGCTGATGGAGGTGATGCCCGGGATCACCTCGGCGCGGAAGCGACCCGAAAGCCGCTTGTGCATGTGCATGTAGGAGCCGTAGAAGAGCGGGTCGCCCTCGGCGAGCAGGACCACGTCCCGCCCGGCGTCGAGGTGCGCGGCGAGCCGGTCCGCGCAGTCGGCGTAGAACTCGTCGATGGCGCCCTGGTAGCCGCCCGGGTGGTCGGTGGTCTCCGTGGTCACCGGGTAGACCAGCGCTTCTTCGACCTGGCCTGCCCGCAGGTACGGTTCGGCGATCGACCGCGCGACGCTCCGGCCGTGGCGAGCGCTGTGGTAGGCGATCACCTCGGCCTGCTCGATCAGCCGGGCGGCCTTGACCGTCACCAGTTCCGGGTCGCCGGGACCGAGGCCCACGCCGTAGAGCGTGCCCTTGCCGTTGCTGCTCACTCTTCCTCGCTCGCGATCGCGTTGATGGCGGCCACCGCCATGGCGCTGCCGCCCCGGCGGCCGCGCACCACCAGGTGCTCCAGACCGCTCGGGTGCGCTGCCAGCGCGTCCTTGGATTCCGCCGCGCCGATGAACCCGACCGGCAGGCCCAGCACCGCGGCGGGCGCGTCGGCACCGTCCTCGATCATCTCCAGCAGCCGGAACAGCGCGGTCGGCGCGTTGCCGATCGCGACCACGGATCCGCCCAGCTGATCGCGCCACAGCTCCAGGGCCGCCGCGCTGCGGGTCGTGCCCAGCTCGCGGGCCAGGTCCGGAACCCGCTCGTCGGACAGCGTGCAGATCACCGGGTTGTCGGCCGGCAGGCGCCGCCGGGTCACACCCGCAGCCACCATCGCGGCGTCGCACAGGATCGGCGCACCGCCGTGCAGCGCCGCACGCGCGTCGGCCACCACGTCCGGCGAGAACGCGATGTCCTCGACCAGGTCGACCATGCCGCAGGCGTGGATCATCCGCACCGCGACGCCGGCCACGTCCGGCGGCAAGCCGTCCAGCCGGGCTTCCGAGCGGATCGTGGCGAAGGAGCGGCGGTAGATCTCCGCACCTTCCCGGACGTATTCGGGCACCCCGCGGTAGCGGGAGCTGTTCTCGTTCACACTTTCCTCCGTGCCGCGCCGAGCGCGGCGGATACCTGGTCGACATCGGCTTCGGAAGTCCACGTCGCCCCGTCGAGTCCGACCTCGTAGCCGGTTCCGGTGGCCAGCACTTCCACGACGCGTCCCGGCGGACGGCCGCAGCGCCGCTCGCACCCCGACCAGTGCACCGGCAGGTCACCGAGCGAGGCCCCTCGCCGGGCGTCTTCCCGGACGTCGGCCAGCGCCTTCGCGCACCCGGGCCGACCAGCGCACGTGGTCACCCCGACCCCGGCCGAAGCGGGGTCGGTGAGCAGGCCGCGCGCACCGAGTTCCGACGCCCACCGACCGGCTTCGACCGGTCGCATGCCGGGCAGGACCGCGGTCCGCCAAGGCGTCAGGCGCAGTTCGCCCGCGGCGTCGGATGCGGCGGTGATGATATCCACCTGGTCCCGCGCCAGACGGCCCAGTGGTGCGCCCGCCACGACGGAAACCGTTCCGTCGCGCCGAATCACGCGCCCGACCTGCGCATGCGTGGTCGGCGCCGGGGGCGTCGGCTCGGCTGGTGCGACCTCGGCGCCCAGCCGTTCAGCGATCCGTCGCGCCCCGCCGTCGAGTTCGGCCAATCGCCATGCCGAACAGCCCTGCGCCGCCTTCTCCGCGAGGAATGCTTCGGCGGCGGCGATGGCGGCTCCAGCGGCTCGCCGCGGGGTCGTTCGAACACCGGAATCCACCCCGGCGAGCAGCAGCACAACGGTGTCCGCGGACACCGCTCGCAGCGCGACGTCGGCGCCGAGCGAGCTGACGTCGCCGCTGCCGTCGTCGACCGCGAACAGGAAACGTCCGGGCAGTTCGGCCAGCTCCGGGGTCGCGCACAGCGCCGCGTCGAGTTCGGCCGCCACCGCTCGCACGTCCACCAGCTCGCGCCCCTCCGCCGAGGGCGAGCCGATGATGTTGCGGACCCGCTCGTGGGTGTCCGACGGCAGCAACCCCGCTTCGCGCAACCGCGCGGCGAGCTCCTGCGCCGCTCCGGCCGGCAGGCCGCGGACCTGCAGGTTCGCCCGCGAGGTCAGCTCCAGCCCGCCGTCCCCCAACGCCGCGACCTCGGCCAGCGCGCGAACCTGGGACGGGCTCAGCGCGCCGCCGGGGACGCGGATCCGGGCCAGTCCGCCGTCGGCGGCCTCGTGCACCCGCAACGCGCCAGGACACGCATCCCGTTCAGCTCTTCGCACCACGCGGCAGATACTACGGACCCGGGTAGTTGCGGACGCAAACCAAACGCGGTGCGACGCGCGTCATGCTCGCGAACCTTGACGTAGGATCACCCCGTTGCGGAAAGTGGTCCGCAGCATCATGCGGCGATGTGCGGAGGAAGCCGGTGCGAATCCGGCGCGGTCCCGCCACTGTCACCGGGGAGCGAACTCCACGATGCCACTGTCCTAACAGGACGGGAAGGCGGAGCGAGCGCTGATCCGGGAGCCAGGAGACTCCGGTCGCCGCTGGACCTGCCGACCGGGGCGAGGAACCCCGAGAGAGGTGCCGTCATGCGCCGCGCAAGCGCGCCCTGGCCCAGCGTCGCCGTTCGCCGAGCCGAGGAGCGCCCCGCATGATCCTGCTTCTGTCCACTTCGGACACAGACCTGCTCAGCGCCCGCGCCGCCGACGCCGACTTCCGGCTCGGCAACCCCGCCCGGCTGGGCGTGGACGACCTGCCGCCGCTGCTGGAGGACGTCGAGCTGGTCGTGGTGCGGCTGCTCGGCGGCCGCCGGGCCTGGGAAGAAGGTCTGGACGCGCTGCTGGCGGGACCGCGCCCGGTGGTCGTGCTCGGCGGCGAGCAGGCCCCGGACGCCGAGCTGATGGAGTGCTCGACGGTGCCGGCCGGGGTGTGCGCCGAAGCGCACCGCTACCTCGCCCACGGCGGCCCGGACAACCTCGCCCAGCTGCACCGATTCCTCTCCGACACGGTCCTGCTCACCGGCCACGGCTTCGAACCGCCTGCCGAAACGCCGTCCTGGGGCGTGCTCGAGCGGACCCCGCAGCGCACCGAAGGCCCGACCGTCGCGGTGCTCTACTACCGAGCGCACCACATGGCGGGCAACACCGCGTTCGCCCACGCGCTGTGCGAGGCGATCGAGGACGCAGGCGGTCAAGCCCTGCCGCTGTTCTGCGCCTCGCTGCGCGCACCCGACCCGGAACTGCTGGAACAGCTGGGCAAGGCGGACGCGCTGGTCGTCACCGTGCTCGCCGCCGGGGGCACCAAGCCCGCCACCGCTTCGGCCGGTGGCGACGACGAGGCGTGGGACGTCGGCGCGCTCGCCGAACTCGACATCCCGATCCTGCAAGGCCTGTGCCTGACCAGCAGCCGCGCCGCGTGGGAGGACAACGACGAAGGCCTGTCCCCGCTGGACATGGCCACCCAGGTGGCGGTGCCCGAGTTCGACGGCCGCCTGATCACGGTTCCGTTCTCGTTCAAGGAGAACGACGCCGAAGGCCTGCCGGTCTACGTCGCCGATCCCGAGCGCGCGGCCCGCGTCGCGGGCATCGCGGTCCGCCACGCCGCGCTGCGGCACATCCCGCCGCAGGACAAGCGGCTGGCGCTGATGCTGTCGGCCTACCCCACCAAGCACTCCCGGATCGGCAACGCGGTCGGCCTGGACACCCCGGTCAGCGCGGTCCGCCTGCTGCGGGAGCTGCGCGACCAGGGCTACGACATCGGCCCGGCCGACGGTCCCGACGCGCTGCCCGGCGTCGCCGAGCAGGACGGCGACGCGCTGATCCACGCGCTGATCGCCGCTGGCGGCCAGGACCGCGACTGGCTGTCCGAGGAGCAGTTGAGCGGCAACCCGGTCCGCATCCCCGCGCGCCGGTACGCGGAGTGGTTCGCGACGCTGCCCGAGGACCTGCGCGGCGAGATCGAGCAGCACTGGGGAGCGCCGCCCGGCGAGCTGTTCGTCGACCGGTCCCAGGACCCGGACGGCGAGATCGTGCTCGCCGCCGTCCGCGCGGGCAACGTCGTGCTGATGGTGCAGCCGCCGCGCGGTTTCGGGGAGAACCCGATCGCGATCTACCACGACCCGGACCTGCCGCCGAGCCACCACTACCTGGCCGCCTACCGCTGGCTGATCGACGAGTTCGGCGCGCACGCGATGGTGCACCTGGGCAAGCACGGCAACCTCGAGTGGCTGCCCGGCAAGACCGCGGGCATGTCCGCCTCCTGCTCCCCCGACGCGGCGCTGGCCGACCTGCCGCTGATCTACCCGTTCCTGGTCAACGACCCCGGCGAGGGCACGCAGGCCAAGCGCCGCGTGCACGCCACCCTCGTCGACCACCTGGTGCCGCCGATGGCGCGCGCGGAGAGCTACGGCGACATCGCGCGGCTGGAGCAGCTGCTCGACGAGCACGCCAACATCTCCGCGATGGACCCGGCGAAGCTGCCCGCGATCCGCAGCCAGATCTGGACGCTGATGCAGGCCGCCAAGCTCGACCACGACCTGGGGCTGGACGAACGGCCGCACGACGCCGAGTTCGACGACATGCTGCTGCACGTCGACGGCTGGCTGTGCGAGGTCAAGGACGCCCAGATCCGCGACGGCCTGCACGTGCTCGGCGACGCCCCGACCGGCGAAGCCCGGGTCAACCTCGTGCTCGCGATGCTGCGGGCCCGCCAGATGTGGAGCGGGCAGAGCGCCGCGCTGCCCGGTCTGCGCGAAGCGCTCGGGCTCTCCGAGGACGGCAGCGAGGCGCGCGAGCACGTCGACGACGTCGAAACCCGCGCGCACGCCCTGGTCCAGGGCATGGAGGACCGCGGCTGGAAAACCGCTGCGGCAGCCGAGGTTTGCCGCGAGGTCCTCGGCGAGACCAACGACGCCGTCGTGCAGGTGCTGGAGTTCGCCGCGAACGAGGTGGTGCCGCGGCTCGCGGCGACGACCGACGAGATGACCGCGACGCTGCACGCCCTCGAAGGCGGCTACGTGCCCGCGGGCCCCAGCGGATCGCCGCTGCGCGGACTGGTCAACGTGCTGCCCACCGGACGCAACTTCTACTCGGTCGACCCCAAGGCGGTGCCGAGCCGGCTCGCGTGGGAAACCGGTTGGGCCATCGCGGAATCCCTGCTCGACCGCTACCGCGCCGACACCGGCGAGTGGCCGCGCTCGGTCGGCCTGTCGGTGTGGGGCACCAGCGCGATGCGCACCTCCGGCGACGACATCGCCGAGGTGCTGGCGCTGCTCGGCGTCCGGCCGACCTGGGACGAGGCGTCGCGCCGCGTCAACGGGCTGGAGGTGATCCCGCTCGAGGAGCTGGGCCGCCCGCGCATCGACGTCACGGTCCGGATCAGCGGGTTCTTCCGGGACGCCTTCCCGCACGTGGTCGCCCTGCTCGACGACGCGGTGCGCCTGGTCGCGGCCCTCGACGAGCCGGCCGAGCAGAACTTCGTGCGCGAGCACGCGCAGGCCGATCTCGCCGAGCACGGCGACGAACGCCGCGCCACCATGCGGATCTTCGGCTCCAAGCCGGGTGCGTACGGCGCCGGGATCCTGCCGCTCATCGACAGCCGGAACTGGCGCGACGACGCCGACCTGGCCGAGGTGTACGCGGTGTGGGGCGGTTTCGCCTACGGGCGCGAGCTGGACGGCGAACCGGCGCGCGTCGACATGGAGAGCGCGTACAAGCGGATCTCGGTGGCGGCGAAGAACACCGACACCCGCGAGCACGACATCGCCGACTCCGACGACTACTTCCAGTACCACGGCGGCATGATCGCCACGGTGCGCGCGCTGACCGGCAAGGCACCGGCGGCCTACATCGGCGACAGCACCCGCCCGGACTCGATCCGCACCCGGTCGCTGACCGAGGAGACCTCGCGGGTCTTCCGGGCCCGCGTGGTGAACCCCCGCTGGCTGGCCGCGATGCGCCGGCACGGCTACAAGGGCGCTTTCGAGCTCGCGGCCACTGTGGACTACTTGTTCGGCTACGACGCGACGACCGGTGTCGTGGCGGACTGGATGTACGAGAAGCTCGCCGAGACCTACGTGCTGGACGAGCAGAACCAGCAGTTCCTCAGCGAGTCCAACCCGTGGGCGCTGCACGGCATCACCGAGCGGCTGCTGGAAGCGGCCAACCGCGAGATGTGGCAGGAACCGAACCCCGACACCCTGCAGGCCCTCCAAGAGGTCTACCTGCAGGCCGAGGGCGACCTGGAAGACGGCCCCCAGCACTGAATCCCGCGCGCTGCACGACACCTCAGGGCGTCGTGCAGCGCGCGATCTTTCCCCTCCACGCTCCTGCCTCCCGGAAGTTGCCGAACGGCTGTCCGCGCACGAGGAAGTTCCGGCTCCAGTCGATTCTGCGTCCTCCGGCGTTGCCACCACTGCTCCGTAAGTCTACGCTTACGGTTCGTGGACACTTACCGAATCTCGGATGCCGCGTGGAACGCGTTCGGGGATCCGAGTCGGCGCGCGATCATCGAGTGCCTGGCCGAGCGGCCGCAGTCGGTCCGCGAACTCGCCGATGGGCTGCCGATCAGCCGACCAGCGGTCTCCCAGCACCTCAAGGCCCTCAAAGGCGCAGGGCTGGTCACCGACCGCCCCGCCGGCACGAAGCGCATCTACCAACTCGACCCGACAGCCGTGGGCGCGTTGCGCGATCAGCTCGACGCCTTCTGGAGCCGTGCGCTGGCCGCCTACGAGGACGCCGTCGAACAGCCCGAAGGAGATTGAGCGATGTCCGAGGCAGCGAGCACGGTGGTCCGCAAGGAAGTCGTCGTGAACGCCCCGATCGAACGAGCTTTCACCGTCTTCACCGAGCGGTTCGGCGACTTCAAGCCACCCGAGCACAACCTGCTCCAGGCCGAGATCACCGAGACGGTGTTCGAACCCCACGTCGGCGGCCACATCTTCGACCGCGGGGCCGACGGCAGCGAGTGCCGCTGGGCCCGAATACTCGCCTACGAGCCCCCGCACCGCGTCGTCTTCAGCTGGGACATCAGCCCCCGATGGCAGATCGAACCCGACCACGAGCGCACGAGCGAGGTCGAGGTCCGCTTCATCGCCGAAGCTGCGCAGCGCACGCGCGTGGAACTCGAACACCGCAAGCTCGATCGCCACGGACCTGGCTGGCAAGCCGTCAGCGATGGCGTGGGAGGCGAGGGCGGCTGGCCGATGTACCTCGCTCGCTACGCCCAGCTGCTGCCCGGGGACCGCTGATGGCGGCATCGGGCACTACCAGCGACGCGATGCCACCACCCCGGGAACCCCTGCAACGCAAGAGCGATGCGCTCGAACTCCTGCGCTCGGAGACCACCGCGTGGCTGGCCACGGGCGATGCCGACGGCCCGCACCTCGTCCCGCTCCTGTTCCACCACGACGGCGAGGTGCTCACCTTCGCGACCTCCGCGAACAGCCGCACGGTGACCAACGTGGCCGCCACCGCACGAGCACGGGCAGCCATCGGCCAGCACTACGACGTGGTCATGGTCGACGGCACGATGGAGATCATCGAGCCCGACGCGATCGATCCGGCCATCGCCGACCCGTTCGCCGCACTGCTGCGCGGCGGTCCTGACCCGCGGCGCACACCCGGATTCGTCTACCTCCAGCTCACCCCGACTCGGTTGCAAGCATGGCGCTCCTTCGCCGAGCTCAGCGGCAGGACCCTGATGCAGTCCGGCCAGTGGCTGGTCTGACCGCAAGGCGATCCACTCCCAGGCACCGGCACCGGAACGGCGGAGAAGCGAAGGCTCGCGCCGAGCCGTCGAACACGCGGCAGTCGACGAGCGAGAACTACCGGCGCGATTCGGGGGCCAGGTCGGCGACCGGGCCGATGACGATGGTCGCCGGCGGCTTGATCTCGGCTTCGCGGATCGCCTCGGCGGCCTCGCCCAGCGTCGTGCGAAGTGTCTTCTGGTTGCGCGTGGTGCCTTCCTGCACCACCGCGACCGGGGTCTTCGGGTCGCGGCCGTGCTCCACCAGAACCGCCGCGAACTCCGCGATCCGCTTGACGCCCATCATCAGCACGATGGTCCCGCGCAGCCGTCCCAGCGACGGCCAGTCCACAAGGGACTGCTCGTCGTGCGGTCCGACGTGTCCGGACACGACCACGACCTCGTGCGCGACACCGCGGTGCGTCACCGGCACGTCCGCCGCGGACGGAGCCGCGAAAGCACTGGTGATCCCGGGAACCGCCGTCACCGCGACACCGGCCTCGGCGCACGCCAGCAGCTCCTCGAAGCCGCGCCCGAACAGGTAGGGGTCGCCGCCCTTGAGCCGCACCACGAACTTCCCGGCCTTGGCGTGCTCGATCAGCAGCGAGTTGATGACGTCCTGGTTCGCCGCCCGCCCGTACGGGATCTTCGAAGCGTCGACCACTTCCACGTGCGGACCGAGCTCTTCGAGCAGCTCGCGCGGCGCCAGCCGGTCGGTGATCACCACGTCCGCGCGCCCCAGCAGCTGACGCCCGCGCACCGTGATCAGGTCCGGATCGCCCGGCCCGCCACCGACCAGGGCCACCCCCGGCGACGGCGGCTCGGAGCGCTCGTCGACCACGCCGGTCCGCAACGCCTCGACGAGCGCGTCGCGAACGGCGGCCGAACGCCAGTGCTCGCCGCCGGACAGCACGCCGAGCAGCAGCCCGCCGTGCTGCGCCACCGCCGGTGTCACTGCCGTGCCCTGCGAGGCGTCGTCGGCGCGCACGCAGAAGATCCGGTTCTGCTCGGCCTCGGCCGCGACCGCCGCATTCACCTCGGTTCCGGTCGCGCACGCCACGACGTACCAAGCGCCGTCGAGATCACCAGTCGCGTAAGGGCGCTGGTGCCAGATCAGCTCGCCCGCCTCGGCCATCGCTTCAACGGCGGGAGTCGCCTCCGGCGCGATGACCTCGACCCGCGCACCGGCGTTGATCAGGCGCGGAACCCGGCGCTGCGCGACGGTGCCCGCGCCGACGACGACCACCCGCTTCCCGGTGAGGTCCAGGCCGGCGAAGTAGTGGTGCTCAAGGTGCTTGGTCATGTCCGTAGTCCAGTCGTGCTCGCCCGACGCCATCGCCGGGGATTCGTGCTCACAGGGGCGGTTGGCCACTTCGTCGTGGCTCACGATCACCGGTCCGGCCGCTCGGCGCCACCCCGAACCAACCCGTGGACGTCGGTCACGCGCGCTCCGCCCGATCGCGGCGGGAGGACAGGCTCCACCAGAGCGCGGCGCCGCCCCATACTGCCATGAAAACGGCCAGCGTCAGATAGCCGAGCAGTTCGAAGTGGTCGCTGATCGCCGCGATCGGCGTGGTGTTCGGCACGCCGAGCTCGTCGAGCACCCCGGCGAGCACGACCAGCGCGACGACCGCCGCCAGCACCACGGTCAGCGCGGTGGTGGTCACGTTCACCCACAGCCGCCGCAGCGGCTGGGCCAGCGACCAGGTGTAGGCGCGGGACATCAGCATGCCGTCCACGCTGTCCACAGTGCACATCCCCGCGGCGAACAGCAGCGGCAGGCTCAGCACCGCGATCGGCGAAAGCTGCCCCGGCGTGACCATGGCGAGCACGGTGATCTCGGTCGCGGTCTGCATGCCGAGGCCGAACAGCAGCCCGATCCCGAACAGGTGCCAGGAGCGGGCGATGGTGCGCGTCCGCCCGCGCAGCAACCGCGCGAGCAACCCGCGCCGACCGAGCACCATCTCGACCTCGGCCTCGTCGACGTCACCGCGCCGCGCCCGGCGCAGCAGGCGCACCGCGTCGCGCAGGACCAGCGCGTTGAGCACGGCCAGCGCGGTCAGCACCGCGATCACGATCAGGTCCACGACCGTCGAGACCTGCACCCCGGCCTGCTCCGCCCACTCCTGCGCGGCGGGCCCGGCGATGAACGCGACCGCGAACGCGAGGAAGAGCACGACGCTGGCGTGCCCGAGCGCGAACCACATGCCGGTCGAGACCGGACGCCGTCCGCGTTGCATCAGCAGCCGCGTGGCGTCGTCGATCACCGCGACGTGGTCGGCGTCGAAGCCGTGGCGCAGGCCGAGCAGGTACGCCGTGGTGCCCGCTGCGGCGAGCCCGCCCGCCATGCCGAAGTTGTCGTGGTGCAGCAGGTAGGCACCCCAGCCCACCAGGTGCAACACCCCTACCGCGGCCAGCACGACCGCTGCCTTGCGCCGCTCCGCCGCGCCCCAACCGGCGCGCTGCTGTTCCGTTCCGGATTCCCCGTGCATGGGTTCTCCGACCTCCTGGGTTTCCCGCCCGAGGGGCTCGGTGTCCGCGCGCCGCGGTGCGACGCGGGGCCGGCGCGCAGTCTCCTGACTCCCGGATCGACGCGGCACCCCGGCCTTCCAGCTGCGTGGCAGCCGTGGCCTCGAGCGGGGGCCGCTCCCCGGTCACAGTGGCGGGACCGTCCCGGATTCGCACCGGGTTCCTGCACTGTCGGCGGCGGAATCCTTCCGCGATCACCACCCCCGGGTCAAACCCCGGTGACCGCGATCACCGGAATGCCGCAGTTTCAAGTGAGGTTTTTCCAGACCTACCGTGCGTGGCGGTACCGCGGATGCGATCACCGGGTTTCCGCAGTTTCAATTGAAACTGTGGTCTCCCGTGCTCGGGGTTTGCAGTTTCAATTGAAACTGTGGTCCACGACTACTCCGAACGGATGAACATCGGCCTTTCGCCGGCCCGGGAGCGCGCGCATGCTGGGGGTTACGGCGACCTGAAACGGCCTGCACCAGCGGGCCGACGGGGACCAGGAGGCCACCATGAACGAGACGCACACGATCACGTTGAACCTGCAGGTCGTGGAGGCGGGGTCGAAGACCACCGCCGACGTCGGGTTCACCACTCCGGCCGGTCAGGCGCTGCACGGCCACGGAACCGCGCGACGCCACCCGGACGACCCGGAGGTACCGCAGATCGGCGACGAGATCGCGATCGCCCGCGCCCTGTTCGAACTGGCGCACAAACTGCTGGACAACGCGGCCAAGGACATCGGAGAACGCCTCCACCGCCGCGTGCACCTACCGGCCTGAATTCATCGGCGATTTCACGCGAGAACCCCGCGCGGAGCGCCGTTCTCGCGTGAGATCGCCGACCCTCACGAGTGCACGGCGAGGGCTTCGCCGACCGCTTTCGCAGCCAGGTCCACGACGTCCTCGCCCAACCCCTGGCGAACCCGGACGCGCAGCGGAGCAGGTCCGAGGCGCGGCAGGTCGTCGCGCACGACGAGCCCTTCCAGGCGCGGCTTCGCCGACGGCAGCAGCGCCACCCCCAGTCCGGAGCGCACGGCCGCGAGCACCCCGGCCAGATCGGCGGCCTCGCACACCAGATCCGGCTGCTGACCGGTGTCGGTCACCGCTCGGACCGCGAGCCGCCGCGTGATGCACGGCTCGTCGAAGACGACCATCGGCAGCGGTTCGCCGGCCGCGGGCGGTTCCCAGTCCGGGGCGGCGTACCACTCCAAGCGGAACTGCCCGGCTTCGCGGTCGTGGCCGCTGTTGGCGTAGTCGATCAGCAGCGCGATGTCGATGCTGCCGCGGTCGACCGCGTCCGCCAGCCGGGCCGTCCGGTCGAGCCGGAACCGCACCTCCCACTCCGGGAAGGCCGCGCGGAGCCGGGTGGCCAGCTCCGGGAGCAGCCGGTCGGCGGCGTGCTCGGTGGAGCCGAAGACGAGCGTGTGCGGCTCTTCAGCACCGAGGCGGCGCAGCGCCGAGTCGTGCACGTCGAGGATGCGCCGCGCTTCGGCCAGCAGCAGCTCCCCGGACGACGTGAACCTCGCCTGCCGCCCTTCCCTGCTGACCAGCTTCCGGTCGACCACCCGCTCCAGCTTGCGCACGTGCTGGCTGACCGCGGACTGCGTCAGCGACAACGCGGCGGCGGCCCGGTGGAATCCGCCGCAGTCGGCCACCGCGACCAGGCTCCGCAGCGCGACGACGTCCAGCACAGCGCTCATGCTTCCGAGCATAACTGATAAGCTTTCGCAATCGATCGCGATTGCTTATCGTCGTTGGACGCGGCCGGGGGACGGCGGCGAACCTGGGATCATGAAGACCGCACGCTCGATCCCGCTGTCGCTGGCAGCGCCGATCGTGTTCATCTGGGCCAGCGGATTCCCCACCGGGAAGCTGGGCGTCGCCGCCGCTCCCCCGTTCCTGCTGACCACCGTGCGCCTGGCGATGGCCGCCGCGCTGCTCGCGGTGATCGCGACCGCCTCCCGCGCCGACTGGCCGCGCGGCAGGCAGCTGGGGCACGCGGCCGCGTCCGGAATCCTCACCTACGGGGCGCAGTTCGGCGGCTGCTACGGCGGGATGAGCGTCGGCGTTCCGGCGTCGGTGACCGCGCTGGTGATCGCCATGAACCCGGTCCTCACCGCAGCGCTGGCGGCCGTGCTGCTGCGCGAGCGGCTGAGCCGGGTCCGCCTGGCGGGACTCGTCGTCGGCGTGCTCGCCGTGGTCGTCACCCTCGGCGGCCAGGTGCTCGCCGAGGGCACGTTGAACCCGGGCATCCTGCTCACCCTGGTCGGACTCCTGGGCTTCTCCGCCGGCGGCCTCTACCAGCAGCGGTTCTGCGGGCCGATCGATCCGCGAGCCGGCGGAGCGGTGCAGTCAGCCGCTGCGGCTATCGCGGTCGGCGTGCTCGCGCTCTTCGAGCACGGCCACGTCACGCACTGGGTGCAGGCCGCCGCGGTGCTGGCGTGGCTGGTACTGGCGGGATCCGTCATCGGCATCTCGTGCTACCTGCGAGCGGTCGCCGTCGGCGGGGCGAGCCGGGCGAGCGCCCTGTTCAGCGCCGTGCCACCGGTCGCCGCGCTGCTGGCCTGGCCCCTGCTCGGCGAAACCCCGACGATCGCGACAGCGCTCGGCATCGCGCTCGGCGCCGCGTCCTGCGTGCTCGGCACCCGCCCGGACCGAGCAGCACCGGTGCGCCCGCGCGAACGCCGGGTACGTCAGCCCATCGATTCCTGAATGCGCTTCCACGCCGCCTGCACGTGCCGCCGCTCGGTCTGCGGTGAGCCGACCGCGAACCGCAGCACCGTGCGACCGTCCACTTTGGTGTGCGTCAGGTACAGCTCACCGGATTCGTTCAGCGACTCCATGAGCTGGTACACGCGCTCGTCGTCCTGCTCCGGGAACAGCGGCCGGAAGCAGACCAGCCCGAACGGATGCGGCTCCAGCAGTTCGAACCGCGGGTCCTCGCGCACCCACCCGGCGAACTCCTGCGCGAGTCCCACGGTGGTGCGGATGTGCTCGCGCAACCCCTCGGCCCCGTACCAGCGAAGCACCGACCACAGCTTCAACGCCCGGAACCGGCGCCCCAGCGGCACCTGCCAGTCGCGGTAGTCGATCACCTCGCCGGACGCCGTGGCCGGGTTGCGCAGGTATTCCGGCAGGATCGACAGCGCATCGATCATCGGCGCCCGGTCGGCCATCCACAGCAGGCTGCAGTCGAAGTTGGTCAGCAACCACTTGTGCGCGTTGGTGCAGTAGGAGTCGGCGAACTCGGCGACCCCGTCGTTGATCCAGCGCAGCTCCGGGCACACCGCGGCCACGCCCGCGTAAGCCGCGTCGACGTGCAGCCAGACGCCGCGCGCCCGGCACACCTCGCCGACGGCGCGGACCGGGTCGATCGCGGTGGTCGAGGTGGTGCCGATGGTCGCGCACACCAGGGTCGGCACGGCCCCGGCGGCGAGGTCCTCGGCGATCAGGGCGTCCAGGTGCGCGGGGTCCATGCCCAGGGTGTCCGGGTCGACGTCGACGATCCGGACGTTGTCCGCGCCGATGCCGACCATCCGCGCGGCCCGCGCCAAGGACGAGTGGGTGTGCTCGGAGACGTAGAGGGTGTGGCGCCGGGTGATGCCCTTGCTCGCGACGGCACCACCGCTGACCCGCTGCAGCGCGGCCAGGCAGGCCACCAGCGCGGCGCTCGACGCCGAGTCCTGGATGACGCCGCCACCGACCGCATCGGTCCGGAAGTGCTCGGGCAGCCCGAGCAGCTCGGCCATCCAGTCGACCACGACGGTCTCCAGCTCGGTGCAGGCCGGACTGGTCGCCCACACCATGCCCTGCACGCCGAGCCCGCTGGAGAGCAGGTCGCCGAGGATGGCGGGCCCGCTGGCGTTGGCCGGGAAGTAGGCGAAGAAGTTGGGGTGCTGCCAGTGCGTCACGCCGGGAACCAGCACGGCGTCGAGATCGCGGAGCACCTCATCGAACGGTTCGCCCTGCTCAGGAGGGTGCGCGGGAAGCTGAGCCCGAACCTCCCCAGGCCGCACCTGCGACCGCACGGGATGCGACTCGACGCCGGCGTAGTAGTCGGCGACCCAATCGACGACCTGCCTGCCGTAAGCCCGGAACTCCTCGGGTGACATGTGCCCAACCACCCAGCCACCCTCTCACCGCGAACCACCCCAGACCAGACCTGACGCGGTCAGACCCCGTCGAACCTGTCGAAGTGGCACACCTTGGCGAACTGCGGGCAACCGTTCCCAGCCCCGCCCAGACCGATCAGCAAGTCCTCCACGGACCGAGGATCGCGGCGATACCGCGACACCTGCCGGGTCAGCGCGCGAAAGACCGCACCGGGTGCGAGTTCGTGCAGATCGAGCAGGAACTCGTCCTGATGCAGGGCCGTGACGTCGTAGCACTCCAGTGCAGCCTTCGGGAAGTCGCGAAGGTTCTCCGTGACGATCACTTCCGCGTTGCCGCGAACGGCGGCCGCGACGACGTGGCGATCCTTGTGGTGGTTCGCCATTCCCCGTATCAGGTCTTCGTACCCGGCCACCTCGGCCCCGGGGAAGTGCACCCGCATTTGCTCCAGGCGGTGCTCAACGGCACGCGCCGGAACTCCACAGCGAACGAGGTTCCGGCGCAGTTCTTCCAACACATCCCCGGACCAGAGCGGCCGGTACACGTCGTCCTCAGCGATGCTGAGCAGCGTGTCGCAGAGCAGCGGCTTGAAAAGCACGCACGTGTCGAGGAAAGCCCGAATCATCCGCCGCGGCTCAGCCTTCCCGATCCGAATCGGACAACCGCTCGACGCGCGAATCGGCTGGCAAATCGTAGAGACCTGCTTGTTCTGACACGCGGACCATCTCGTCCAGCCCCGCCGCGCGGGCGCGCCTAGCGCGTTCGCGATAAGCCAGCAGGTCGTCCAACCGAATCCGGCGGTGGCGGCCCGGCTGTTCGAACGGAATCTCGCCGGATTCGAGCAGCCGAACGAGAGTAGGCCGGGACACGCCGAGCAGTTCTGCGGCCTCTCCCGTGGTTAGCACGGTGTGCCGCGGCGCAACCGTGATCGCAAGACCGCGCGACAGTGCGAAGACGACGTCGTGCAGCACGTCGTACAACTCGTCGGGCAGATCGATCCGGGAGCCATCGCGAGTGATCAACGCCGGCGCGTTGTCCTGCTCATCCAGCGCGCGGAGCAGTCCGAGCAGCTCATCGGCCTTAGCCGGAGGCAGCACCGTGCGTTCACCTGTCCCCCTCATAGCCACAACGCTAGCAGCAAAACGAACAAAACGAAAGCCGGATTCCGGCGGCCGGGGTTCGGGTCAGGGGGTTTCGGTGGCCATCCAGCGGTAGCCGCGGGGGGTGACCATCCGGTGGCCGACCACTGTGGACTGGGAGGAGCCCACGACCACCGTGGTGTTCGCGTCCACGTCGGTCGGGTCGAACTCGCTGATCGGGGCGCACCAGATGCGCTGGCCAGTTCGAGTCGCGTGCTGGACCGCGCCGACCGGGGTCGTCGCCGGGCGGTGTTCCGCCAGGATCTCCAGCGCTCGGCCCAGCTGGTCGGGGCGCGGGCTGCCGAGGCAGACCACCAGGTCGCCCTCGGCCGCCGCTCGCACGCGGCGCTCGATGACCTCCCACGGCGTGCGCAGGTCGGACAGGCTGATCAGCACGTGGTCGTGGCCGAGCGGAGCGCCCAGCAGGGCCGATGCCGCCAGCACCGCGGTCACGCCCGGGACCCCGACTACCTCGATGTCGACGTCGGCCTGCTCCAGGGCCGGGCTCGCCATCGCGTACACCCCGGCGTCGCCGGAGCCGATCAACGCCACTGCGCGTCCCTCGCGGGCCAGTTCGACCGCCTCGGTCGCGCGGGCCTCCTCCTCGCCCTGGCCGGTGGACCGCACCTCGGTGCCCGGTCGCAGCAGGTGCCGCACCTGGTCGACGTGCTGGTCCAGGCCCACCACGACCGATGCGCGGCGCAGCTCGGCGTCGGCGCGCGGAACGCGCAGGTCCGCCGCGCCGGGGCCGATGCCGATGAGCGCCAGCCGCCCCCTGGGGCGGATCCGGGCGGCCGCCGCGGTCACGCCGTTGCCCTTGATCTTGGGCGCGACCAGCTCGATCTGGGCGCCGTAACCGAGCTCGGCCGCCGCGTGCAGCGCTGACGCCTCCGCCACGCTGGACGTACCGGCCTCCGCACCCACCGCCTCGCTGGGGTTGGGCACCTCGACCTCGGCCAGCACCTCGGCCGGGTAGGTCAGCAGCGACAGCTCGTCGCCGCCGTCCGCGGAGTGCCAGAACCCGAGGTCCTGCACCGCTTCCAGGATGCCGTCCTCGTCGGCCTTGAGGTCCACGCTGGCGATCGCCCGGATCGCGCGCGGGTCCAGGCCGTGCTCGCTGTCCAACCGGGCGATCGTCTCGATCACCGCGGTGCGGGAGATCCCGCTGGTCGAGCCGACCCCGACCACCAGCGTGCGCGGGATCAGCCGCAGCGTCCGCTCCTCCTCCTCGGTCGGGCGGCGGTCGTCGATCACCACCGTCCACAGCGGCGTTTCGACGTCCGGCGACACGTTGGGCGGCAGGGCGGGCAGCGGGAAGCCGTGCGGGTTGACCAGGAGCACCGGCAGGTCCTCGAGCAGCGCCGCACCGCAGGACGCCAGGTCACCGTCCACAGTGGCGTCGAGCTGTTCGACGAGCTCGTCGAGCGGGGTGACACCGGTGGCGCCGGTGACCGTGGTGACCACCGGATCGCAGTCGAGCACGTCGGCGACCTGCTCGGCGAGGGCGTTGGCGCCGCCGGCCTGGCCGCCGGTCAGGGCGATCGCGAAGCGCTTCTCCTCGTCGACGCAGACCACTCCCGGATCGGCGCGCTCGTCCCGCAGCAGCGGTGCGACCAATCGCACGGTGGCGTCGCTGGCCAGGAAGAACACCGCTGCGTCGAGGTGGTCCCACAGGCGGCGCACGGCGGATCCGATCGGCCCGTCGGCGACGACCGCGTCCGGCCCCAGCCGTCCGGCGACCTCAGCGGCGGCCCGCCGTCCCGCCGCGGTCACCGCGAACAGACCGATCACTGCAACTCCCCTACCCGGTCGACAGCCCTCCCCCCCGCATGGTCCCACCCGCATGGTTCCGCCCTCCCCGGGCGCACGGAAAACCACAGTTTCAATTGAAACTGCGGTCTCCCCTGGCGACGAGCACCTGCGGTTCCGGTGGGGCAAGTTCTCGTGAGTGGCGATGGTGGTTCTTACGACCATCGCCACTCACGAGACCCAGACCCGAGCGGAGGGCGAGCAACTCGTCGAAACCGCGGTGGTGAGGGACGACATCCGTCGGCGTGTCGGGGCCCGACACGCCGACGGGGGGGGGGATAACATATATAATAGGGGAGGGTTTTAAAAGG